>CADCQD010000308.1 GCA_902803485.1 uncultured Eubacteriales bacterium
CCTGTGCCATGTATTCGGCATTACCTGGATCTGCCCTGTGGTGCAGGTCCCGGATATGAGTTTTGAGGAACTGACGTCACAGGTCCTGCGCTATATCGACGAAGACTATCCCGAGAAGGATTTCACCTTTAAAGTGGAGGCGAAACGTGCCCGGAAGAATTATCCGGTCACCTCGCAGGATATGAACCGGGAACTGGGGCACAGCATCCTGGAAGCTTTCCCGACGCTGTCCGTGAACGTCCATAAGCCGGACGTCCTGCTCCACGTGGAGATCCGCGACGAGAACATCAACATTTATTCCCGGATGATCAAGGGCGCCGGCGGCATGCCGCTGGGGACCTCCGGGAAGGCGATGCTGCTCCTTTCGGGCGGCATTGATTCCCCCGTGGCAGGCTATATGATCGCGAAACGGGGCGTGTTCATCGACGCGGTCTATTTCCACGCGCCGCCGTACACGTCAGAGAGGGCGAAGCAGAAGGTGGTGGATCTGGCCCGCATCATTTCCAGGTATACAGGCCCGATCATGCTTCATGTGATCAATTTTACGGACATTCAGCTCGCGATCTACGAGAAGTGCCCGCATGACGAACTGACAATCATTATGCGCCGCTATATGATGCGGATCGCGGAAGAACTGGCGCTTCGGAACGAGTGCCTGGGCCTCATCACAGGCGAATCCATCGGCCAGGTGGCGTCCCAGACCATGCAGAGCCTGGCAGCCACGAACGACGTCTGCACCATGCCGGTCTACCGGCCGCTGATCGCCTTTGACAAGCAGGACATTATCACGATCTCTGAAATGCTCGGCACTTATGAGACCTCCATCCTGCCTTTTGAGGACTGCTGCACGATCTTTGTCGCAAAGCATCCTGTAACGAAGCCGCGGATCCCGGTGATCCGCAAGTCCGAGGAAGCGCTGGCAGACGTCATCGGCCCGCTTCTTGACACGGCTTACGCCACAGAAGAAGTCATTCTCTGCTCTTATGACCGGACGTGATCCATTGGCAGGACGTGGACCATTGACCGGACGTGGTCCGTTGGCAGGACGTGATCCTCTGGCCGGCTGAAAAAAAGAAAAGGCACAGCAGTGCTGTGCCTTTTCTGTGAGACCGGAAAACGGCCGTCAGACAATATAGGGTTTCAGCGTCTCCAGGATCTGGTCCGCATCATCTTCTGCATGAATGTTCAGGTCGATCGGCTTGGAAAGGTCAAGGGAGAAAATACCCATGATGGACTTCGCGTCTATTACGTAACGGCCGGAGACCAGGTCAAAGTCTGAATCAAATTTGGACAGATCATTTACGAACGATTTTACCTTATCAATAGAATTCAATGAGATCTGAACTGTTTTCAACGATTAATACCTCCTTTTCGTTTACAGGTTTATTTTAGTCGGATTTTTTCATATTGTCAAGATAGAGGAACAGATATGCTGAAAGGATTACGGGCCGCGTTCCATACGCTGGGCTGCAAAGTGAATATTTACGAGTCCGAAGTGATGGAAGAGATGCTGAAAGAGGCAGGAGCGGAGATCGTGCCCTTTACCGAACCGGCGGACCTTTATGTGATCAACACCTGCACAGTGACAAACATCGCGGACAGGAAATCCCGGCAGATGATCCACCGGGCAAAGCATCTGAACCCGGATGCCGTGCTGCTTGCTACCGGATGCTATGCGGAGCTCGCGGATGATGACGTACTCGCCCGGGAGGGCGTGGACCTGTTCCTCGGAAATAACGAAAAGGGAAACATCGTTCCTGCGCTGGAAGCGTACCTTGAGAAAGGCATCCGGCCGGTCAGGACGCCCATCGGCAGCATCCGGAGGATCGAGCCGCTGAGTCTGAAAAAGACCCATGAGCACAGCAGGGCGGACGTAAAAGTCCAGGACGGTTGCAACCAGTTCTGTTCTTATTGCGCGATCCCATTTGCCCGGGGCAGGATCAGAAGCAAAAGCATTGAAGATACGGTAAAGGAGATCACGGCGCTCACGGAAAACGGCATCCGGGAAGCGGTACTGACCGGTATCCATCTCAGCTCCTACGGGAAGGACCTTCCGGAAGGGCCGGATCTTTTACAGCTGATCCAGGCAGTTAATGAGATCCCGGGCCTTGCCCGGATCCGCCTGGGCTCCCTGGAACCCCGGATCATTACGGAAGAGTTTGTCCGGGGCCTAATGAAAGCGGAAAAACTGTGCCCGCATTTCCACCTGTCCCTGCAGAGCGGATGCCTGGAGACCCTGAAACGCATGAACCGGCATTATACCCCGGAGGAGTACGCGGAAAGCGTCCGGATCCTGCGGGCGTATTACGACAGGCCTGCGGTCACCACAGATATCATCGCCGGTTTCCCCGGTGAAACAGACCGGGAATTTGAAACGTCCTGTGATTTCGCGAAAAGCATCGGCTTTTACGAAATGCATGTGTTCAAGTACTCCAGAAGAAAAGGGACCGCGGCGGACCGTATGGAAGGCCAGGTCCCGGAAAACGTGAAAACTGAGAGAAGCGCGCAGCTGATCGCCCTTTCCCATGAAATGTCCGCCGCCTACCGCCGGGCATCCGAAGGAAAACTGGAAGAAGTCCTGACAGAAGAGCCGGTAACCGTAGAAGGAACTCCCTATATGGCTGGTTACACCAGAACCTATATCCGGGCCCTGGTCCCCGCCGGCATCCCGGAGAACACCATCGTCACCGGAACCCTGGCAGGCACCGCAGAAAACGACACCATGTACCTTAAAATGTTACATCAGGTGCCAGGTACCTTTACGGTATAGTTGCGGAATTGTTACGGCGGGGGCTCTGGATGTAACAGTACCGTAAAGGTACCTGGCACCTGGCGTAATACCTGGCGTAAAGGAAATGCTTGAACATCGCTGTGGTTTGAAGTATAATTATTAATCATTATTATATTGGCGAGGTGTATGCAATCGTATGGAAAACAGAGCGAATCCGCAGGAGACACAGTTTCTGCGTCTTCCCAGGCAAAGTGAGGAGATGGACGCTGAGGAAGTTCTTGATGAGGTCTACGCAGCGCTCCGTGAAAAGGGCTACAACCCGGTATCGCAGATCGTCGGGTATATTATGTCCGGTGATCCCACATATATTACGAACCATCAGAATGCCAGAAGCCTGGTGATGAAGGTGGAGCGGGATGAACTTCTGACGGTACTGGTGGAGCATTATATTAAAACCGCGCTATGAGGATCCTTGGGCTGGATTATGGAGCGAGGACGGTGGGCACGGCGGTTTCTGACGGGCTGATGCTGACAGCGCAGGCCTTGAAGACCATTGAGCGGAAAGAGGAAAACAAACTCCGCCGGACGCTCCGGGAGCTGGAGGCGCTGATCTCGGAGTACCAGGTGGACATGATCCTTCTCGGACTGCCGCTCCATATGGACGGCAGCATGTCCGAGCGCGCGGAAAAAACGATGGAATTCAAGGAGATCCTGGAAAAACGTACCGGCCTTCCGGTGGTTCTGAGGGATGAGCGGCTCACGACTGTGGCTGCGGATGAGATCCTTGAGGAAAGCGGCGTCCGGCCGGGGGAAAGAAAAAAGTATATAGACAGTATAGCCGCGGGGATCATCCTGCAGGACTATCTGAATGAAATAAATGATAAGAAAAACAGGAGGACAGAAGATGGCATTGGAACAGATCGCGTTTCAGACGGATGAAGGAGAGGTGCTTTTTTATGTCCTTGAAGAGACCCGTGTCAGCGGGGTGAATTACCTGCTGGTCGCGGAAAGCGACGATCCGGAAGCGGAGTGCTACATTATGAAGGATACATCGGGACCTGAAGAGAAAGAGGCGGTGTATGAAATGGTAGAGGATGAGGAACAGCTGGACGCGCTCCTGAAGCTTTTCCAGCAGCTTCTGGATGACGAAGGGTAATACGGAGGATAGTTTGTCGAAGAAAAACAGAAATTATATACAGGTCTCCGGCGGTGAGGTAAGTATTATCCCGCTGGGAGGATTAGAACAGATCGGGCTGAATATGACAGCCTTTGAATATGGCAACAGTATTATCGTCGTGGACTGCGGCCTGGCATTTCCGGGAGAGGATATGCCGGGCGTAGATCTTGTGGTGCCGGATGTCACATATCTGGAAGAGAATTTCGCGAAGGTCCGGGGAATCTTTATTACCCACGGGCATGAGGACCACATCGGCGCGCTGCCTTATGTGCTGCAGACGCTGAATGTGCCGCTGTACGCGACCCGGCTGACCATGGCCATTATCGAGGATAAGCTGGAAGAACACGAAATGAACGGCATGGTGAAGAAAAACGTCGTGCGTTACGGCGACGTGATCCAGGCCGGGGATTTCAGGGTGGAGTTTATCCGGACGAATCACAGTATCGCGGACGCGGCGGCGCTGGCGATCTTTTCAGGCGCGGGCACCATTATCCATACCGGTGATTTCAAGGTGGATTATACGCCGGTCAGCGGAGATATGATCGACCTGCAGCGCCTGGCGGAGCTCGGCAATGAGGGCGTCCTTGCGCTTCTCAGTGATTCGACCAACGCGACGAAGCCGGGCTTTACGCCTTCGGAGCGAAGAGTCATCGAAACTTTCGAGCATACCTTCAGCGAGTACCGCACGAACCGCATCCTGGTGGCTACCTTCGCGTCCAATGTGGACCGGGTGCAGCAGATCGTGAATACCGCGGTGCGGATGGGCAGGAAGGTAGCGATCGAAGGCCTCAGCATGGTGAAGGTGGTGAACCTGGCGAAGGAACTGGGGTATCTTGAGATCCCCGACGATGTTCTGGTGGACATCGAGAGCATCCGGGATTATCCGGATGAGAAGCTGGTGATCCTGATGACCGGAAGCCAGGGAGAGGCCATGGCTGCGCTGTCCCGGATCGCGAACGGCCAGCACAGAAGGATCCAGATCACTCCGAATGACGTGGTGATCTTTTCCTCTACCCCCATACCGGGGAATGAAAAGGCTGTATCGAAACTGACGAATGAGATCTATAAACAAGGCGCGACCATCGTGGATCAGGCTACGCATGTTTCCGGGCATGCCTGCCAGGAAGAATTGAAGCTGATCTACGCGCTGACGAAGCCGAAATACGCGGTACCTGTTCACGGAGAGTACCGGCACCGCAAGGAAAACGCGCTGATCGCCCAGGGCATGCGGGTGGAAAAGGACCATATCTTCCTGCTGAATTCCGGCGACGTGCTCCGGATGAACGCGCAGAAGGCGGAGGTCACCGGTTTTGTGACCCACGGCGGCGTGATGGTAGACGGCCTGGGCGTGGGCGACGTGGGAAGCATCGTGCTCAGAGACCGGCAGAACCTCTCCAAGGACGGCATCATTGTGATCGCCTTTGCGCTGGAGCATGGAACAGGAAAGCTTTTATCCGGGCCGGAGATCATTTCCCGCGGATTTGTCTATGTGCGTGAATCTGAAAATCTGATGGATGAAGCGCGCCAGATCGTCATGGACGCGGTCACGCGTTCAACGGAAGGCAGGGGAACCATCGAATGGTCCAGGATCAAAAATGAAGTCCGCGACAGCCTCGGCAGCTTTTTCTGGCGCCAGATGAAGCGGAACCCTGTGATCCTGCCTATTATTCTGGAGGCTTGATCAGGTGAAGAAGAACACGCAGCGGAAAAACGCGGAAGAGCCCTACAGCATATCCCAGCGGCGGGAAGACCGCATGCATTACGTCAAGATCTGTGTCGCCATCATCGTGCTGGTCATGGTGTTTGTCGCGTGCTATCTGGGCTTTTATTTCGGCCGGGAGCTGTTCAGCACTTCCGGCGTCAGTTCTACACGGGCAGAATATACAGAATATATGATCCATATTGAAAAGGGCGAGCGGACGTTTACGGTCGGGAGAGAACTGAAGGAAGCCGGGATCATCCGGAATGCCTTCGCGTTCCTGGTCCAGACCAAGCTGTTTAAATGCACCATCGAGCCCGGGGATTATCTGGTGAACTCCAGGCAGAGTTCCCAGGAGATCGCGAAGCAGCTGAACAGTAAATACCGATTGAAGGGAAGCGGAGAATGATCACGGAAGAACGGATCGCTTCATACATTTGTTCGCTGGAAGGGCCGGAGGATCCGGTCCTTCAGAGTATCAGGGAGAACGCGTTAAGGGACGGCGTGCCCATCGTCCGGAAGGAGACTGAAGCGCTCCTTTCTTTTTTTGCGGACCTCCTGCAGCCTTTGAATATCCTGGAGGTGGGCTGCGCGGTGGGATATTCCGCGATCCTTATGAATCAGCACCAGCCGCCGGAAGGCCGGCTGGATACCATTGAAAACTACGCGCCCAGGATCCCGCTTGCCCGGGAGAATTTCGCGAGAGCCGGCTGCGAAGACCGGATCCGGCTTTTTGAGGGCGACGCGGGGGAGGTCCTAAAGACCCTTGACGGGCCTTATGACCTGATCTTTATGGACGCCGCCAAGGGCCAGTACATCGTATGGCTTCCGGAGGTGCTCCGGCTGCTTTCGCCCCGGGGCGTCCTGATCAGCGATAACGTCCTTCAGGACGGTGACGTTCTGGAGTCCCGCTACGCGGTGATCCGGAGGAACCGGACGATCCATACCAGGATGCGCGCGTATCTCAGGGAACTGAAGCACCGGGAGGATCTGTCCACCATGGTGCTGCCCTTAGGGGACGGTGTAGCGGTTACTACAAGAAAGCCGGGGAAGACCCGGATCATTCATCAGGAGCAGTTATGAAAAAACCGGAACTTCTGGCGCCGGCTTCAGGACTCGACGTTCTGAAGGAGGCGGTGCGCTACGGCGCGGATGCGGTATACATCGGCGGCGAGGCCTTCGGGCTCCGCGCGAACGCGAAGAATTTTACACTCGAAGAGATGCGGGAGGGGATCGGATTTGCCCATGCCCATGGCCGGAAGGTCTATGTGACCGCGAATATTTATGCCCACAATGAGGATCTTCCCGGGGTACGCGCGTATTTCCGGGAGCTCGGCGGGATCAGGCCGGACGCGGTGCTGATCTCGGATCCCGGCGTATTCCAGATCGCCCGGGAGGAGATCCCGGAGATCGATATCCATATTTCCACGCAGTCCAATAATACGAACTACGGTACGTTCCTTTTCTGGCACGCCCTCGGCGCGAAGCGCGTCGTGGCGGGAAGAGAGCTTTCCCTTAAGGAGCTCCGGGAGATCAAGGATCATCTGCCGGAAGGGATGGAGACGGAAGCCTTCGTCCACGGAGCCATGTGCATTTCCTATTCCGGACGGTGCCTGCTGTCGAATTATCTTGCGGGAAGGGACGCGAACCGCGGCGCCTGCACCCATCCCTGCCGCTGGAATTATTATGTGGTGGAGGAGACCCGGCCTGGCGAATATATGCCGGTGACAGAAAATGAGCGGGGGACTTTTATTTTCAATTCCAAGGATCTCTGCATGATCGAACATCTGCCGGAACTGATCGAGGCCGGTGTGGATTCCCTGAAGATCGAGGGCAGAATGAAAACGGCGCTTTACGTGGCAACGGTGACCCGGACCTACCGGAAGGCCATCGACGACTTTTTCGAAGATCCGGCACTGTACCGGGACCATATGGAATGGTATAAGGAGGAGATCGGAAAGTGCACCTACCGGGAGTTTACGACCGGTTTCTTCTTCGGAAAACCCGGGCCCGGCGAGCAGATCTACGGAAACAGCACTTATGTGAAGAACTATATTTATCTCGGCACCGCAGGGGAAACGGACGCGGAGGGACGCGTGGTCTTTGAGCAGAAAAACAAATTCCTCAGGGGCGACGTGATCGAGATCATGAAGCCGGACGGAAGGAATGTCGAAACAAAGGTCCTTGAGATCGCGGACCGGGAGGGCAGCCTTCAGGAGAGCGCGCCTCACGCGAGGCAGGAGCTGCACGTCAGATTCAGCGTCATGCCGGAGCCTCTGGACATTCTGCGTGTCCGCGCGCCGGAGAACGTCCCCGGAAATAATGAATGACAGGAGTATATGCGATCAATGAATTATCCGGAAACCTATGAACTGGTGCAGGAGAAGGAGATCCCGGAGCTTTCCGCGAAAGGCGTACTGCTTACCCATAAGAAGACCGGCGCCCGCCTTTTCCTTCTTCAGACCGATGATGACAATAAAGTGTATGATATCGCGTTTCGGACGCCGCCGGAGGATGATTCCGGCATTCCCCATATCCTGGAGCATTCCGTACTCTGCGGATCGGAAAGGTATCCTTTGAAGGATCCTTTCGTGGAGCTCGCGAAGGGTTCCATGAATACGTTCCTGAACGCGCTGACCTATCCGGAAAAAACCATGTATCCCGTCGCCAGCGTGAATGACCGGGATTTCCGCAACCTGATGGCTGTGTATACGGACGCGGTCTTTTTCCCGAACATCCGCAGGACGGACCTGATCTTCCGCCAGGAGGGCTGGCACTATGAGCTGGACCCGGAGGAGCAGAGGCTGAAGATCAACGGCGTGGTCTATAATGAAATGCGCGGGGCTTATTCCGACCCGGACAGTGTGCTGGAGCGCTTCATCAAGCGTTCCCTGTTCCCGGATACGCCCTACGCGTTTGATTCCGGCGGACTTCCTGACGCGATCCCGACGCTGACTTATGAACATCTTCTGGATTATCATAAACGGTATTATCATCCCTCCAACGCGTACATTTATCTGTATGGGAAAATGGATTATTATGAGCGCCTTTCTTGGCTGGACCGGGAATACCTGAGCCGCTTTGAAAGGATCGATCCCTGTTCCTCCATACCGGAGCAGCAGCCGTTTACCGAGATCCGGGACGTTAAGGGATCTTACGGGATCAGCGAGGGGGAGGATGAAGATCTCGGGATCCTGTCCTACGCGAAAGCGGTGGGAGGCCTGATGGATCCCAGGGAGCTTCTGGCGTTTGACGTTCTGGGATACGCTCTTCTGAACGCGCCGGGCGCGCCTTTACGGAAAGCCCTGCTCCATGCCGGGATCGGCACCGATATCTACGGGGGATATGATTCCTCTTACCGGACTCCGGTCTTTTCCGTCACGGCCAGAGACGCGAAAAAGGAGGATTACAGCCGGTTTTTCCAGATCATTGATGAAGAACTGGGGAAAGCGGCGGAGCACGGTATTCCTGAAAAAACGCTGCTCGCGGGGATCAACAGCATCGAGTTTTCCATCCGGGAGGCGGACTACGGCCGTTTTCCGAAGGGACTGGTCTACGCCTTCCAGGTCTATGATACCTGGATCCATGACGACCTTTCCCCGATGCTCCATCTGACCTATAATGACTCTTTCCGTTTCCTTAAGGAAATGGTCGGGACCTGTTATTACCAGAATCTGATCCGCGACAGGATCCTGAATAACGGACACGGGATCCGCGTCCTTCTGGAACCCAGAAAGGATCTGGCAAAGGCGCAGGAAGAGGCACTTGAAGCTTCTCTTTCTTCTTATATGGCAGGACTTTCCGGGGAAGATCTGGCGCGGCTTCAGAAGGATTCCGACGCGCTCCGGCTCCGCCAGGAAACTCCTGACAGCGAGGAAGCGCTGAAGACGATCCCTCTTCTCGGCCTTTCGGATCTGAGAAAAGAGATCGAGCCGCTCATGAATGAGGAGATCACGGTGGCCGGCATTCCCGGCATCCTTCACAGGATCCCGACCTCCGGGATCAGCTACCTGGATCTTCTGTTTGATCTGAAGGGGATCCCGTCAGATGCGTTTTCCACGTTGTCTCTTCTGAAGATCCTGTATACGCAGATGGATACGGAGCATTTTACCTATCAGGACCTGAATGACGAGATCAGCCTTTATACCGGAGGCCTGGGCTGCGATATTTCCATCTTGAGAGAGGATCCGCCCCGGGGCCGGGTGCGGGAGATCTTTTCTGTCCGCGGCAAGGCGGTATCGGAGAATACCGGGGAGATGATCCGGCTGATCCGGGAGACGCTGCTGCATACGGACTTTTCGGATACCGGAAGGATCCGGGAGATCGTATCCGAAGTGCGGACGCAGTACCGGGACAACATGGTGAGTTCCGGGCACGCTACGGCCATGAAGCGGGTCCTGTCCTATACTTCGCAGGAAGCGCTGGAAGACGAGCAGATCAGCGGTGTGGATTTTTACCGGTATCTGGAGGATCTGGAAGCGCACTTCGATGAAAGAAAGGACGCGCTGGTCCGGGAACTTCAGGACCTCAGAGACAGGATCTTCAGAAAACCGCTGCTTTTTGTAAGCCTTACGTCGCAGCAGGATGGCCTGGACGCGCTTCATAAGGCGCTTCCGGAGCTCCTTGAGGAGCTTTCGGACGCGGATATTGAGGCCGCTCCCCGGAATTTCCTTCCGGAGAAGAAAAATGAAGGCTTCATGACCAGTTCCAGTGTGCAGTATGTGGCCATGGGAGGCAGCTTTACCGCGAATGGCGCGGCCTATTCCGGCGCGTACCGGGTGCTCCGCACGCTCCTGGGATATGATTATCTCTGGAAGAATCTGAGAGAAAAGGGCAATGCCTACGGATGCATGTCCTTCTTCAGCAGGAACGGGGAAGCCGCGTTCATGTCCTACCGGGACCCGAACCTCCGGGAGACCCTGGAGGTGTTCCGGGGGATCCCCGCGTACCTCAGGACGCTCCGGCTGGATGAACGGGACGTGACGAAATATATCATCGGCACACTCAGCGATATTGACGCGCCGTCCACCCCTTCGGTCAAGGGAAGGCGGTCCATGACGGCGTACCTCATCGGCATTACGGAGGAAAGGCTTCAGAAGGAGCGGGACGAGATCCTCACGTGCCGGGAGGAAGATCTGAGAGCGCTTGCGGAACCTCTTTCCGAGGTGCTTCGTGCCGACAATTTTACCGTTGTGGGAAGTACGGAAAAGATCCGGAGTTCAAGCGACATCTTCGGAAGTATCCGGATGCTGACAGGAGAATACGATGGAGAATAGAAAATCCGGTTTTGTGTCCATTATCGGACGGCCGAATGTGGGAAAATCCACGCTGATGAATCATCTGATCGGACAGAAGATCGCGATCACGTCCAGCAAGCCGCAGACCACGCGGAACCGGATCCGTACCGTCTATACGGATGAACGGGGCCAGATCGTCTTCCTGGATACGCCGGGCATTCATAAGGCAAGAAACAAGCTCGGCGCGTTTATGGTGGAGACCGCGGAAAAAGCGGTGTACGAAGCGGACGTGATCCTCTGGCTGGTGGAGCCGGTCTCCTTTATCGGGGAAAACGAGCAGATCATTTCGGAATCGCTGAAAAAAGCCAGGCAGCCTGTGCTCCTGGTCATCAATAAGATCGACACGGTCACGAAGCAGCAGATCGACGAAGCGGAGCAGATGTACCGCGGCCTTATGGATTATACCCGGGTCCTCAGGGTCTCGGCTCTCAGGAACACCGGGGCTTCCAAGGTGCTGGACGCCATTTTCGAGTACCTGGAACCCGGTCCGATGTATTATGATGAGGATACGGTCACGGACCAGCCGGTCCGCCAGATCGCCGCGGAGATCGTCCGGGAAAAGGCGCTCCGCCTGCTTTCGGATGAGATCCCCCACGGGGTGGCGGTAACCATTGACCGGATGACCCAGCGGAAGGATCATATCTGGGATATCGATGCTTCTGTGATCTGCGAACGCGAGTCCCACAAGGGCATCATCATCGGAAAGGGCGGGCAGATGCTGAAAAAGATCGGCATTCAGGCCCGTCAGGATATAGAAAAGCTATTGGAGGACCAGGTCAACCTGAAACTCTGGGTGAAGGTGCGTGAAAACTGGCGGGACAGCGATCTGTACATGAAGAACTTCGGCTATCACGAGAACAGCGAATTATAAGGGGCGGCGATGCAGGACGCGTTGGAAGTTACGGGTATGGTGCTTTCTTCCATGCCCATCGGGGAAGCGGACAGAAGAGTAGTGCTTTTGACAGCAGAGCTGGGGCGGATCTCCGCCTTCGCGCGTGGGGCAAGAAAGCCTGTCAGCGCGCTGGTCTCCTCCACCAGGACCTTTGCTTTCGGAAAATTCACGATCTTTCCCGGGAGGAATTCCTATACGATAGGAAAAGCGGATATCAGCGAATATTTTGAAGATATCGTGGGCGACGTGAAGAATACGGCCTACGGATGCTATCTCGCGGAGCTTTCCGTCATGTTTTCCCGTGAAAACGCGGATGGGCGGGCGCTGCTGTCTCTTCTCTATTTCGCGCTGAAAGCCCTCGCGCGGGGCAAAATGGACGCCGCGCTGGTGCGCCGGACGTTTGAACTGGCGCTGTTTCAGGAGAACGGCGTGCTTCCGGAGTTTTCCGCCTGCCCGGACTGCGGCAGGCCGATGATGGCGGCGCGGTTTCTGAAAAGCCGGATGCAGGCGCTGTGTACGGAGTGCAGTCCGGAAGGCGCGGGGATCTTTCTTTCCAGATCCGCGCTCTACGCGCTCCGGTTCATCCGGGAAACGCCTTCGGAGAAACTCTTTTCCTTTACGTTGTCCGAGGAAACCATGCGCGAGGTCTCGGAGACCGCGGACGCGCTCCTTTCCGCCAATCTGGACCGGGAGCCGAAATCCCTCGCGCTCCTTCAGGTCCTCGCGTAGCATTTTCCCCGCGGCAGGTGTTTGCACAAATGATGCAACCGGGTCTTGAAAAACAGCACCGGATGAGGTAGAATACTTTATTAGCGTATACCGGGAGCATGTGCATTCGGCATGTTCTTTTTTCTATTATTTTCAGATGAGGTCGTTTATGAAGCGTAAATTTCTGGCATTTATCATACTGGTCGCGCTGACGGTCACCCTGGGCGGCTGTGATGGCTGCGCGCTGTTTTCCGGCTGCGGCTGCAATAAAGGACCGAAGGTCCAGACCTTCGGAAATGTGACCAACGGGATCTATTACTATGCGGACAGACATGTTCAGGACGTTTTTATCGCGGAGTTTGACGAATCGCGGTATGACGC
>CADCQD010000309.1 GCA_902803485.1 uncultured Eubacteriales bacterium
ACATAGCTCTCCGGAAACAGGAAACAGGCTTTATGATCTGTATCCAGGCCCGCGAACTGCTCCATAAAAGCCGCAACCAGAGGATTCGGGGCCAGCGGCCCTGCGTCCCGGATCCGCTCCATTGCCGCGTACCGGTAGGGCAGATCGGACCAGGACAGCCGTACCAGGAAGCGGTCGTAGCGGTTCTCGTAATACTCCCCGCGCACTTCCTCAAAATCTTCCTGCCAGGTCTCATGCTCCTGAATCAGCTCCTCCATGGTGGAGAATACGGTCATCTCATGATACTGCGGATAGCGCGCCCAGAGCATCTCCAGCCGGTCAAAGGATAATGCCGATCCCGGGCGCTGATGGACCGGCGGATACAACTGCTCTCCTTTTCCTTCACGGGCATCCATTATAACGCGTATTCCCGGATATCTTCGATGTGTCCGAGCACGATCACATGCTCATTATCCCGGAATTTGTAATCGAGTCCCGGCATCGGTATGACGTCGCTTCCGCGTTTGACCGCAAGAAGGGACAGCCGGTATTTTCTCCGCATATTGATATCCACCACGGTCTTGCCGATCCAGTCCGCTCTCGGCAGGATCTCGCAGATCATGTAATCCTCCGTAAGGGTCAGCGCGTCGAAAATCGAGTCCGAGATCTCCTGCAGCGCGATATTATGCGCGGTATTCTTCTCCGGATAGATGACGAAATCCGCGCCGTTATGCAGCAGGAACTTTTCCTGGATATCCCCGTCCGCCTTGCTGAAGACCCGTTTGGCGCCCAGTTCCTTTAACAGGCTGGTGATCTGCAGGCTGCTCTCAAAATCGCTTCCGATGCAGACAAAACACGCATCGAAGGAGGGAACATCGAAGCTCTCCAGAACATTTTCCTTGGTGCAGTCCCCCACCCGGGCGCTTACCACCTTCGGGAGCATGGCCTCCAGGGTATCCGCGTCCTTATCAACGATCATCAGCTCACATTTCATTGAAGAAAACTCACGGCAAAGATGGGTGCCGAAGCTGCCCATACCGATGATCAGGAAAGATTTCATTGATTACCTCCAAATTACTTAAAAACTCATCCGATCGGAAGATCTTCCGGCGGATACGTCACCTGGGGAAGCGCCTTTCGTTCAAGCAGCGCGACCGCGAAGGAAACACTGCCGACCCTTCCGAGGTACATGAGAAGAATGATCACCGCGCGGGATACCGGCGCAAGTTCACGCGTGATCCCGGTCGTCATCCCGACGGTATTGATGGCTGAAAAAACTTCGAACGTCACGTCCGTAAGCGGAAGCGGCTGTACCAGGGTGATGATAAGGATCCCGAAAACGATCAGGCCCAGGACGTGCAGGAACACTGCCGCCGCTTTCTCCAGTGCTTCCCGGGGAATGCTCCTGCGGAAGATGGAGACGGAACGCGAGCGCCTGACTTTAGAAACCGCGTACAGGATCATGACCAGCACCGTCGTAGTCTTCGCGCCGCCCGCGGTGGACCCGGGGCTGCCGCCGATGAACATCAGGATCATCGTCAGAAACTTGCCGCCCTCAGAAAGCGCCGCCGTGTCGACCGTATTAAATCCGGCGGTTCTCGGGGTGATGCTGTCAAAGAAAGCATGCAGAAGCCTTGCCGGCACCTTCCCGTCACGTTCCAGGAAGAAAAAGAGAAGCGTACCGCCGGCCACCAGGACCAGGTTCACAAGAATGACGACCTTTGTGTGAAGCCGCCATGAGATGAACCGCTTCCCGCATTTGATGAGGTCCGCCCAGACCAGAAAACCGAGTCCGCCCAGGAGGATCAGAAATGACAGGATCAGTGTGACATAAGCGTCATCCGCGAAATAAACAAAGGAAGAATAGGGCCCGCTGAAGGTACCCATCAAGTCGAAACCGGCATTGCAGAACGCGGAAACAGCGTGGAAGAGCGCATACCAGAGGCCTTTTCCAAATCCGAAAAGCGGGATGAACCGGAAGGACAGCAGAAGCGCCCCGGAGCCTTCGATCACTGCCGTTCCGACGATGATGAACCGGACGGTCGACGTGATGCCGTTCATCTGGAACCAGTTCAGGCTCTCTGTGATCACCTCTTTTTCCTGCAGGCCGATCCTTCTGCGGAGAAGCCGCATAAACAGCACCGCAATGGTCATGAATCCCAGGCCGCCGATCTGGATCAGCAGCAGGATCACGGCCTGTCCGAAGAAGGTGAACGTGGACGCCGTATCCTTCACGACCAGACCGGTCACGCAGGAGGCACTGGTGGAAGTAAACAACGCCTCTCCAAATGAAATATGATCGTACGCCGCCCAGGGAAGCAGGAGAAGAAGCGTCCCTGTCAGGATCATAATGAAAAATCCCAGCGCGATGATCTGGACACTGGACAATCTGCGGATCATAAATCTCGACCTCAAATAAAAAAATCGTCTGAACCATCATACCATACACGGTTCAGAAAACTTCCGCCGTTTTATCTGGGACCCGCTCGGCGGGCACTCACTGTATGGATCATCTTGATCAGCTGCGGCAGGTACATAAGGAGCACCGCAAGAAACGCGATCCATTTGTACTGCGCCTGGATCAAGGTATTAAAAAGCGCATGAGCGATGACCGCCGTAACCAAAAGGGAAAAGGATCCGCAGTAAAACAGCTTTCTGCGCTTACGTACATAACTGATGCCCATCCCGATC
>CADCQD010000310.1 GCA_902803485.1 uncultured Eubacteriales bacterium
CGCCTGGCTGCTCACCAAAGTGACGGCCCCGGTCGTTGGCGCAACGAAACTGCATCATATCGAAGGCGCGGCAAAGGCAGTGGAACTTGAGCTTGCTCCGGAAGAACTTTCCTATCTTGAAGAGCCCTATGTGCCGCATCCTCTGGCAGGCGTCATGGCACAGAATAAACCTGCGGCTGCGAAAGAAAAACACGTCTGGTCCACAGGAGATCAGAAAATCGGGAAATAATAAGGAGAATCGAAATGGCTGAGAAAATCGTACAGACAGCAGGAAGAAACCGTATCCATCATTACCCATGCCACCATGTATGTGGGCTGGCCGAAGGGATGGGCTGTTTTCAGACTGGCGAAGGAAGTCTGGAATGAAGAAGCGCGTTGATGTAAGGGGAGGCATATGATGAAAAAAATCTTATCGATCATTATGACAGTTCTTTTGTGCGCAGCTCTCACAGCCTGCGGGGATCAGCCGCAGACAGAAACGAAAGAGACGCCTGCCGCAACAGAAGGACAGAAAGAATCAGCAGAAAACACAAATGCTGAAGTTGACAATACGGCTGCTCATCCGGATGTGCTGGTTGCATACTTCTCCGCTACCGGTACTACGAAGAAAGTTGCTGAAAAGATCGCAGCGATCACCGGCGGCGATCTGTATGAGATCGTTCCGGCGGAACCGTATTCAGACGCTGATCTGAACTGGAACGACCGGAACAGCCGCTCCACAAAAGAACAGAATGATAAGAATGTCCGTCCGGAGATCGGAAGCGCGGAGATCTCAATGGAAGGCTATACGACGGTTTATCTGGGATTTCCGATCTGGTGGGGTGAAGAACCGCGGATTCTGGATACCTTTGTTGAAAAATACAGCTTTGAAGGGATCACGGTGATCCCGTTCTGCACTTCCGGAAGCAGCGGGATCGGACGCAGCGGCCCTAACATGGAGGCTCTGGCGGGAAACGGTACCTGGCTTCAGGGAAAGCGATTTGGCGGCAATGCGTCGGATGCGGACGTTCAGTCCTGGATCGAGGGACTGAAGTAAAAAGATTCACAGAAAGGGCGGAACCATGTCCAGGGCAAAAACGCACATTATTATAAAGAGGATCGTGGACGCGGCCATGACCGTCCTTCTTTTGTTCCTTATGGCCTATCAGGTCACCGGGGAAGTGCTTCATGAGTGGATCGGCATGAGCATGACGGTGCTTGTTATCATCCATCAGATCCTGAACCGGAAGTGGTACGGTACGCTGTTTAGAGGGAAATATCATGCGTACCGGGTGCTGGCTGCCGCAGTCAGTATCCTGCTGCTCTGCTGTTTTGCGATGACAGCCTTCTGCGGCATGTCCATGAGCGGCTATGCCGTGCCGTTTTTATACGGTATGGCGCCGGTCTCCTTCGCGCGGCGGATGCATCTGTCTCTTTCCCATTGGGCTTTTGTGCTGATGGGGCTCCACCTGGGGCTGCACATCCCGGCCATGGCGGCGGGCCTGAATCTGAAAGATAAGACGAAAACCGTACTCGCCTGTGTTTTCCTCTGTGCCGGAGGTGCTGGTTTCTGGCTGTTCCTGAAAAACGGTATGCCGGACTATCTGTTCTTCCGTGTGCCGTTCGCGTTTCTGGACTATGAGAAAGCCGGATGGCTGGTGTTTTTTGAAAACCTGCTGATGTTGTCCTTCTGGGCTTTCATAGGGACCCGGGCGGCTCTGATCTTAAGGAATGCCGCCGGGAAGGAGTTTATAAAATGAAAAAGAGTCTTTATGTAATTGCTGCGTGTTTGATGATATGTCTCCTTTTTGCTGGATGCGCAGGGGAGCATACGGAACCGGCGGCTGTCTCAACAAAGGAACCGGCGGCTGCCTCAACTGCGGAACCGGCACGACCGGAAGAGAACACGTCTGAAAAGGAAACTGAAGAAGAAGCGGCGGCGTCCGGCGCGCCGGCCGTATATTTCACTTCAGACATCACTGCAGAGAGCCTGGTAAAGATCTATGAGGCGCTTGGGTGGACGCCGGAAGGCAATGTGGCAGTCAAGATCTCTACCGGTGAGCCGCCGGCAAGCAATTATCTCCGCCCGGAGCTGATCGGTGATCTTGTGAAAAAAGTAAATGGCACGATCGTGGAATGCAATACGGCCTACGGCGGTTCGCGTTCGAGTTCCGCCATGCATAAGCAGGTCGCGGAGGATCACGGGTTCACGGCGATCGCGGACTTTGACCTGATGGACGAAGAGGGTGAAACCGAATGGCCCATGACCGGCGGATCAAGGCTTGACAGAGTGATCGTCGGAAGTCATGCGGAGAATTATGCCGACTGGGTGATCCTTTCCCATTTCAAAGGCCATGCGATGGCAGGCTTCGGCGGCGGGATCAAAAATGTCGGTATCGGCATCTCTTCCCCGAGCGGCAAGGTGTATGTCCATACGGCCGGTACGAAGACAAGCGGAAGCATCTGGTACAATGATCAGGATGCCTGGCTGGAAGCGCTGGCGGAGATGGTTTCCGGTTTCAGCAGCCATGTTGGAAAAGATCACATCATATACATCAACGTAATGAACCGCCTTTCCGTGGACTGCGACTGCGACGGACATCCGGCGGAACCGGACATTCATGATATCGGCATTCTGGCCAGCGTCGATCCTGTCGCCCTCGACCAGGCTTCTGTGGATCTGGTTTATGAGGCAGAAGGAAACGCGTCTCTGGTAAATCGCATGGAATCTCTTCATGCAGTTCATGTGCTGGAACATGCGGAGAAAATCGGCCTTGGCAGCAGAACCTACGAACTGGTAAACATCGATGACTGAGCTCTTTACTGTCTTCAGAAGAGAATTCGTTTACATC
>CADCQD010000311.1 GCA_902803485.1 uncultured Eubacteriales bacterium
AGCAGTAACGCTAATAACTTTTTCATTTCTCTCCTCCGTAAAAATTGTTAATATATCAGAAACCGCGGAATGCGGTTTTTGACCGCAGATAAGATCCGGCGCCGAAGGCTTCGGCTTCCGGAAAAAGAAGTTCCGGAGATCATGGTCTCCGGAAAACCAAAAAGCGACGCGCCGGATACCCGGTGCGGATCCTTCCGATCGTCCGCTGCCTGCCTGATCTCAGTCAACAAAAGTAATGCCGCCGGCTTCGTCCATGGATGCGATCCTTGCCAGCGATTCGATCCGGATGCCTTTTTCCCGGATGCTGTCTCCGCCGTGCTGGTAAGCCTTTTCGATGGCAACACCCGCACCGATGATCTTCGCTCCGGCAAGTTCCGCCAGGCTGATCAGGGCATTGAGTGCCGCGCCGTTCGCAAGGAAATCATCCAGGATCAGGACTTTGTCCTCAGGACTCAGATATTGCTTGGAAACAAGAAGTGTCGCTTCTTCATTGTGAGTATAGGAATGAACGTTCACCTGATAGACGTCATCGGAGATATTCGCGGATCTCGCTTTCTTGGCAAAGACGACTGGAACACCGAAAGGAAGGGCCGCGACCGCCGCGATGGCGATGCCGGAAGTGGCTGCCGTGAGGATCTTCGTGATCTCCTCGCCTTCAAACAGGCGCTTCCATGTAAGGCCCATCCGGTAAAACAGCGCAGGGTCCAGCTGATGGTTCAGAAAATTGTCCACCTTCAGGATATCGCCCTTTTTTACTACACCGTCTTTTAAGATCCGTTCTTCCAGCTCTTTCAACGCTTCAGGCCCCCGTTCTTTTATAATAAAAGAATACAACGGAGGCCTGAAAAAAACAATCGTGAAATTGACCGAAAAAAAGTATATTTTTGTCTTAGTTTATGAAAAACGCTGAACATTCCGGCGTTTTCACAATAACGCGCCGCGCAGGAATTTATTCGCTGATGGAATAGTTGGGCGCTTCCTTCGTAATATGGATGTCATGCGGATGGGATTCCTTCAATGACGCCGCGGAGATCTTGACGAATTTTCCGGTATCCTGAAGCGTCGGGATGTCCTTCGCGCCGCAGTAGCCCATGCCGGAGCGCAGACCGCCCACCAGCTGGAAAACCATATCCTCCACGGATCCTCTGTAAGCCACGCGGCCTTCCACGCCTTCCGGCACAAGCTTTGCCTGGCCTTCCTGGAAATAGCGGTCCTTGGAACCCGCTTCCATGGCGGACATGGAACCCATGCCGCGGTAGACCTTGTACTTTCTTCCCTGATACAGTTCGAAATCGCCGGGCGCTTCATCGCAGCCCGCGAACAGAGAACCCATCATGCAGACAGAACCGCCGGCCGCGATGGCCTTTGTGATGTCACCGGAGAATTTGATGCCACCGTCAGCGATGATCGGAATGTCATACTCCTTCGCGACTTCATAGCAGTCCATAATGGCAGAGATCTGGGGAACACCGATACCGGATACCACACGGGTCGTGCAGATGGAACCAGGGCCGATACCGACCTTCACACAGTCCGCGCCGGCTTCGATCAGATCCCGGGTCGCTTCGCCTGTCGCGACGTTTCCTGCTATGACCTGAAGATCCGGATAAGCAGCCTTGATCTCCTTCAGGGCTTTAATGATATTCGCGGAATGGCCATGGGCGGAATCGATCACGATCACGTCCACCTGCGCCTTCACCAGCGCTTCCACCCTCGCGAGCACATTCGCCGTAATACCGACCGCCGCGCCGCAGAGAAGGCGCCCTGCGGAATCCTTGGCGGAATTCGGGTACTTGATGGCTTTTTCAATATCTTTAATGGTGATCAGGCCCTTCAGCGTGCCATGTTCATCCACGATGGGAAGCTTCTCCACACGCGCGGCACCCAGGACCTTCTTCGCTTCTTCCAGCGTGATGCCTTCTCTTGCAGTCACAAGGCCTTCCGACGTCATGCAGTCGGAGATCTTTTTCGTGTAGTCTTCTTCGAACTTCAGGTCCCGGTTCGTCAGAATACCCACCAGGCGCTTATTCTCCGCCACGATCGGCACACCGGAGATCCGGTACTTCGCCATCAGTTCATTCGCGTCCCGGAGCGTATTGTCCGGATAAAGATAGAAGGGGTCGGTAATAACACCGTACTCTGAGCGCTTGACCTTATCCACTTCATCGGCCTGCGCTTCGATGGACATGTTCTTATGAATAATGCCGATACCACCCTGCCTGGCCATCGCAATTGCCATACGATGCTCCGTCACAGTGTCCATACCGGCACTCATAAGAGGAATATTCAGCGTGATCTTTTTCGTCAGTCTGGTCACCGTGGAAACCATGTTCGGGGTGACGCAGGAATATTGCGGGATCAGTAATACATCATCAAAAGTAATGCCTTCACCAACAATCTGGCCCATTGCACATTTCCTCCTTCTTTTTTTGTGGATCGTTCTATATAACTCTTAGGTATTTTGAGTATCCTAACAGAAAAGAAGGGGGATTGTCAAGCAGAAACTTATACAAAAAACATACTATTTCCGCCAAATTTCTGCACTTGCGGCTATTTTCTCTACCTGCAGGCAATAAAGACGTCCATGCTTTCTCCGTCCGTTTCAAAGCATGGGATCACTTCATGATCCACACGTTCCAGACCGTTTGTTCTCATGAAGTCAAACAAGGTGTGATAAGCCCCGGAGATCGTCGCGAAGGGATTATCATACGGTCTTTCAATGTGAATGGCCGCATACCTGTGAGCGGGCTGCTTCCTGATCTGATACCCTTCGGGTCTTACATCCTCCGGCAGTATCAGCGCTGCCGTATATCCATGCATGTTAAAGACGTTGACCTGCTCCTGCGTCAGATTCGGAAAATCCCAGCCGATCACCCGCGGATCTTCAATGCCGTTTTCTTTTGCCGTCTTATACATCCGGCCGATCGCGTCACTCTCGGGATCTGTACTGATCACCGTATACTCTATGTAACAGAATCCGGCGACTTCGTCCACACGAAGATCGGAATACGCATCACTTCGTTTATCCATTTCTTCCCTGAAAAGATTGTCCAGAGAACAGTTAAATATCCTGCAGATTTCAAGCGCCTTGTCCATTTCGGGATTTGCCGCGTCCATTTCCCATTTTGAGATCGTCTGGCGGGTGACGTTCAGCTTTTCCGCAAGAGCTTCCTGCGTCATATTTTTGCTCAGCTGGCGTAAATACTGAAGATTTCTTCCAAAACTCATATTTGCTCCTTATCATTCATATCTGCTTTATCCTTTAGTTACCATTGCTCCGCGTCGCAAATACAGATTAGCAGATATGCCGGGCAAGCTCCACCAAC
This sequence comes from uncultured Eubacteriales bacterium, assembly GCA_902803485.1. GTDB lineage: Bacteria > Bacillota > Clostridia > Lachnospirales > Lachnospiraceae > UBA1267. The sequence goes on from CADCQD010000311.1 coordinate 3,327, forward strand.
TCCTGTGAGCATTTTCGAGAAATCCCGCTACTATAAGTTGCGTCCTTCACCGGCAAGCCATTCGAGACCTGATTCCGACTGGTCAGCTCCCGGATCCCGGTTGGTCATTACAACGGCGGTTTCTCCTGTGACGTAATTGATCTTCAATATGCTCTGTCCGTTTTCACCCCAGCCTCGTGATATGATCTCATTCTCGCCGCCCATAAACACGCCAAGGCCTGTCCAGGGGAATTTCGCGTTCGCTCTCGTGATCTCCAGGGCAGACGTTTCCCTCAGTAATGAACTCTTTCCGCTGCAGGCCTTAACGAATTCCTTAGCGATCACCAGAAGTTCTTTCGGTGTGCTCCATAAGCCGGACGCCGCGAGATCCGGAACCTGGGGATATTTCCCGGGAATCGCCCTGCCGTTTTCATCGTAACCCGCCGCCATCACATGTTCTTTTTCATAGAATGCCACATTCTCCGGAGACGCGAAAAAAGTTGACCTCAGATCTAACGGATCAAAGAGGAGTTCCTTCGCGACATCGTCAAACGGTTTTTGCGCAAGCTCTTCAAGCAGCAGCTGAAGAACACAATAACCTGCATCCGAGTACTCAAATACGGTTCCCGGCGCGTTCTCCCCGCGCGCAGGCTTCTTGTTATATGACGTCCTGCCTTCCAGTACGTCTATAAGAGCAACAGGCGGATCATTCCTTCGAAGCCCGTAAAACGCGTCTTCTCCATCTGTGATCCCCGCGGTGTGGCACAAAAGATCCCGTATGGCTGCCCCGCTTTCAGCTCCGGCAGGAGTCACAAGCTTCCAGCGTCTGAGATAATGATCCACCGGCCTTTCTATATCAAGCACTCCCTGCTCATTTTTCCTCATAACACATATTGCAGTAATGAACTTCGAGATGGAATTGGCAGGGAAAATCGTATTTTCATCTACCGGAATATTTTCTTCTCTGTCCGCGGATCCGTAACACCATGATTTTGTACTGCCTGACGCATCGGCATACGCCAGGCTGATTCCCGGAAACGTCTGCCGCAGACGATATTTCATGTATTCCGACAGCGCCATATATTCACGCTGGTAAGACCCGCGTTTTTCTTCACTGACTTCCGCGTAGGACTCATGTTTTGAAAACAGATCGATTGCCTCCTGCAAAGGAAGCCACTCAGGCACTAAGCCCCGGCGTTTTTCTTCATCCGTCAGATGCAGCTTCCCCTCGCCGGTCACCTCGCATACAAAGTAGTGACTGGTATAACGGTATTCCTCATAATACTCATAAATCGTCAGGAACTGTTCTTTCGGACGGACGATCATCCCGGTCTCTTCGCAGACTTCTCTGACCACACACTCTTCCGGCGTTTCACCATCTTCCATGCCTCCTCCGGGTATGAGCCACCAGCCACTCACAGTTTCATGGGAAAGAAGTATTCTGCCATCGCGTATGATCACCGCGCGGCAGCCATCGCGTGTTTTTGTATATGTGTCAAATCGATTTGCGCCAAGTATTTCTAACGTTTTCACTATAGTTTATTCCCCTCGCTTCTCACGATAATATCCAAAGGCCGGTACCACAGCTGAACCTCAACATACGCGAACTTTCCGAGCGACTCATTAAAGAAAACTTCTACTGAGTCCCCGCTGTTACGGATCCTGCAAAGAAGCATCTCCCTGGTCAGGACTTCCGGCTCCACACCATTTGTGATCTGCGCGCAGCTGTCGCCGATCGTAAAGCTGATCTGATCATCCGGTATTTCATCCAGCAGTAAAACCAGCTTTTCCCCGCCGCTGAACCATTTCCGCAAATATTCGCACTCCATCAATGTAAATGAATACGGATGCAGAAGCAAAGGCCTGCCGCCCGCTTCAATAAATCTTGTTCTTACATATTCATCAGCCTTTTTTCGTAAAGGATAGTAGTTTTCAAAATCCGCGAATCTTCCGAAACTTGTTGTATCCGGGTGGGCCTCCGCCAGTTCTTCCGCGACCCTGAATGCTTCAGCTTCAGGAAGAAGCATGATATTCTTCCATGGATCTGTTCCGGGATAATAGTAATGCGTGATATAAAGCTGATCCATGATCTGACCCTCCTCTTTCCGTTCGCTGTTTCATCATCACCGTACGGCCTGCGGTCTTGACCTGCCG
>CADCQD010000312.1 GCA_902803485.1 uncultured Eubacteriales bacterium
CTGCCGCAGGAGGAATGTCCCGAACGCGCTGAAGAGATTTGGTATGAACAGCGCCGGGATCGTATTCAGGAGTCTCATCTTCTGGATAATCAGGTACTGCGGCAGGATGAAGAATGAGGACGGCACCATCAGCACGGCCAGCAGGGTCATAAAGATGATGTCGCGGCCGGGAAACTCCAGTTTCGCAAAAGCGTACGCGGCCATCGAACACAGGAGAAGCTGTGCCGCGACCGTTACGACCGCCGAAATGATCGTATTGAGGTACATCCTCCCGAACGGTACGTCCCTGAACACATCCGTGTAGTTGGAGAGCACCGGCTTCGCGGGGAAGATCACGGGGGGCACGCGGATCGCTTCGGACTGAGTCTTCAGCGACGTGAGCAGCATCCAGATAAACGGCAGAAGTGTGATCAGCACGCCGGAGAAGAGGACGATATATATGATTATATGGCCTTTATTTCTCTTTTTCGCTTTACTATTCATACCCGTCCCCCCGTCACTGGTCGTAATTGACCCATTTATTCTGTACTTTCATCTGGAAAGCCGTGATCACCATGATGATCACGAACAGGAAGATCGCGATCGCCGAAGCATAGCCCTTCTTCGAGTATTCAAAAGCATTGCGGTAGAAATAGAGAACGATGCTCTGCGAAGCTTCTTTCGCCAGGCTCTTGGAATTGATCATCATGTAGATGACGTCGAAGATCTGGAACGTGGAGATCAGCGTCGTAATCAGGACAAAGAAGATCGTCGGCGTCAGAAGCGGCAGGGTAATCCCGAAAAACTGCTGGAATCTCCCCGCTCCGTCCAGTGAGGCAGATTCGTAATAACTCCGGGAGATCCCCTGCATCCCCGCGAGAAGGATGATCATCTGGTACCCGACGTTCATCCACACGGCGACGATGGAAATCGTGATCCAGGCGGTTTTCGGATCGCTCAGCCACAGCACATTCCGTATGCCGAGCTTTGAAAGGAAGAAGTTGAGGATCCCGAAGTCACTGTTAAAGATCCATCGCCAGATCATGGAGATCGCCGTACTCATGGTGATCGCGGGAATAAAGTAGATGACCCTGAACACGGAACGTCCCTTAATATCCGTATTCAGCAGCGCGGCGAGGAGGATCGACAGCGCCAGTGTAAACGGGACGATCACGAGGACATATCTCAGTGTGTTCCAGAGAGTAGACCACATTACGGGGTCTTTGAACATTGTCACATAGTTGGACAGGCCGGCCCATGATGTCTTATTAAAAGCGCCCACCACATGAAAGCTGTCATAAAATACCTTGAAGAAGGGATAGAAATAAAATATCCCCAGCCCGGCAGTCAGCGGGGCAATCATGAGATAGCCATACAGGATATGGCTTCTTTTTCTGCGGCTCATCTGTTTCTTTTTCATGTAACACGCTCCCTGCATGACGGAAAATCAACAAAACAAACGGCAATACTCTGATAATCCCGCGGCGCCTTCGGGGCACCGCGGGATAAGGCATCAGCCAGTGAAATGATTTCCCGTATTATTCTGCAGCAAGAACGCCGTTCATCTGTCCGGCCAGATCCGCGCACGCGTCCGCGACCGGAACCTCCAGGCTGAACGCCTTCTTCAGGCAGTCGGCCTCATAGGTCTGCCATTCCGCCGTGTTGGCGCTTGCCGGATACGGATAGGAGTATTCCTCGGAAGAAGTGATGAAGCTCTTCAGGTTCACCTCCGGGGTACCTTCCACCCACGCCGCCGCCGTGCCGGCCAGGGCCGGGATCGCGGCTCCGGTCTCCGCGGAGATCAGGTTGGCGGTTTCGCCCGCAAGGAAGGCAACCCATGCCTTCGCGGCATCCGGAGACTTTGTTCCTTCATAGATGCAGTTGCCGAGGCCGTGAATGACAGTCGCCTTCTTTCCTCCGATCGAAGGAAGCTCGACAACGTCAATAGAATCCATGATATCGGAAGTCTTCACCGCGCCGAGGAACCAGGAACCGCCCCAGTACATCGCAAGACGTCCGGAAAGGAACTGCGCGTCTGCCGTGGTCTCTTCCAGAGAAGCTTCCGACGGGCTCACACCTGCTTCCTGAAGGTCGATCCAGCACTGGACAC
>CADCQD010000313.1 GCA_902803485.1 uncultured Eubacteriales bacterium
CCCGGTTCGGTTCCAGCAGGAAATCCTCCGTACCGCAGCACATGTAGATCTCCGGCATCGGCTTTCCCTCTGCCAGGATCTGCTTTACCAGAAACTCCGGATTTGCCTCGCTTTCCTCGATCTTATCCAGATCTCCGTAAATAAACTTGTAGGCATCATAACTCCTGCCGCGCCTGCTTTCCCCCGGCTTGAGGCCCGCAATACCGCGGATGGCCAGTCCCGAGGACTGTCCCGCGGTCTTACTGAAGGTTTCCGGATATCGGAGCGCAAGCCGCAGCGCGCCATAGCCGCCCATGGAAATGCCCGTGATATAGGTGTCTTCCCGCCGCTCCGCAAGGCCGAAAGTCTTCCGTACATAATCTACAAGTTCCACGCCCACAAAGGTACCGTGTTTGCCGAAAGGCGCCAGATTATCAATATAGGACATATTCTCGCCGTACACCGAGACAAAAGCAGTATTATACTGGGCCGCCGTCATTTCATTGCCCCAGCCGGCGCCGCCGGTATAGCCCGGAAGGTTAAAAACGGTCTTCATGGGGCGTTCCCGGTACGGGTTCTCCTGCTGCGGGATATCCAGCCGGGGATCGTTCGGGATCACCACGTGTACCCGGACAGGGCGCTGAAGCGCGTTAGAAAAATACTCCACATCAAATCTTGCCATATTCTGCCTCCTTCTTATCGGTCCTTGATTCCTCTCCTTAGGGCCTGTGATCCGGCCGTCTGTTTACTTCTGTTCCCCCAGCATGATCTGGATGATCTCCTTGTCTGTCGATTTCATGCCGTCACGAGCCACCCGGTTTACCGCCTGGATGGTATTCTCCACGCCGGTGATCACGATACCGTCGCCGCCGTAGAACTGGCTGTCATGCGCGTACATCTGCCAGCCGAGAAGACCGGCTTCCACTGCGGAAGCGATCTTAGCCGCGCAGCTTGCCTTCGCGCCGTCGCAGATCATACCGGAATTGATGGCCAGAGCGTTTACCACCGTATGCGCGATCTCATCGTATTTGCCGCCGTACAGATAGCAGATCCCGGCTCCCGCGCCGGCTCCGGCACTGGTTGCGCCGCAGTACGCGGACAGACTGCCGATGCCGTGCTTCAGATGGATGGTGACCAGATTGGATACGGCAAGCGCCCGGTATAAAAGCTCCTGGGACGCGCCGCATTCCCTGGCATATATGATCACCGGAACGGAGGCAGTGATTCCCTGGTTTCCGCTCCCGGAATTGATGATCACCGGTTTTTCGCAGCCGCTCATCCGGGCGTCGGAGCCCGCGGCAGCCCAGGCCTTCGCCCGATTCTGCACACTTCCGCCGTACGCGCGCATCAGGATCCGGCCGATGGCCGCGCCATACTCTTCCTTCATACCGGTTTCCGCGATGTCCATATTATAAGTGATCTGCCGGTCAAGCATCTCCCGGACATCAGGAATGCTCACGGTATCCGCGAATTCCACGATCCCTTCGATACTCAGGCAGTCTTCTTTATCTTCCAGGACCGCAGTCGATTCCGGCAGCTCCCGGTCCAGGAGGATCCGGCCGTTCTTCATCACACGGACCACATTCGTGTGCTTATCCACGATCCGGACAAAAGCGGTCTCCCCGCCTGCCGTGACGTTCACCTGAATATCGAAATTATAATCATTTGATGATTCTGTGACGATGATCTCCGTCTCCCGGATGGCTGCGTCCAGTTTTTCAAGCTCCGCTTCAGAAGCTTCCGCCAGGACCTCCAGTTCCTTCTCCGCGTCTCCGTAGCAGACACCTGCCATCACGGCGGTCTGAAGCCCCTTCCGGCCGCCGGTATGCGGAACGATCACGCTTTTTACATTTTTAATGATATTTCCGCTGACCGTCAGCTCTACCTTTTCAGGCTTCGTCCCCAGGGTCTTTCTGGCCAGAGCACCTGCGTATGCCACAGAAACAGGCTCCGTACAGCCCATCGCCGGTACCAGTTCTTCCTTTAAAATGTCAATGTACTGTTCGTATAAAATTCTGTCCATCCTGAAAGCCCTCTTCTGTCCATATGAACGATTGGAAAGACCTGGCCTTCCTTTCCGGTCTAAGCAGTATGCAAAGAAGACCCGGAGATAAACTCCGGGCCCATATTCACTTGAGCATTGCCTCGATATCCGCCTTCGGGCGGTAACCGATTGCCATATTTGTCACTTCTCCATTCTTCACTACCGCAAGCGTAGGAATACTGGACACACGGAAGGAAGCTGCAAGTTCGGGTTCTTCATCCACATCCACCTTGCCGACCTTGATCTTTCCTTCATTCTCCGCGGCGATCTCCGCCACGATGGGCGCCACCATCCGGCACGGGCCGCACCAGGCCGCCCAGAAATCCAGCAGTACCGGAATGTCTGACTTCATAACTTCTTCTTCAAAATTCGCGCTGGTAATTACAACTTCTGCCATATAAACCTCCTTTTTATCATTCAAACTCCATGTGTACGGGAATCATTAC
>CADCQD010000314.1 GCA_902803485.1 uncultured Eubacteriales bacterium
CCTCGAAAGCACGGAAATATGATTCACCAGGAAGTCCATCTTCAGGTCCATGCCCAGAGCCTTTACCGCGTCAATATCCTCCATGCTTCCAAGCATTTCATTGATGTTGTAATCAATGACGGAAAAGCCCCGGTCCAGGTCCGTATTGAAAATGCTGGGCAGAATGTAAAAGGAACCAAATACGTCCCGCACCTCCTCCTTTTTCAGGAGTTCCACGATATCAGATAATTTTCCGCCCATACTGTCCGGATAAGCATTCAGCATGGGACCGTTATCCACATATTGAGGCTTCCCGGCGCCGGTATTCTGCATATCCTGCGCATCCGAAGCTTCTGCCCGGATCCGTTCATCAGATGTACTCATAGGCTGCCCTCTTCCGTCACTCGTTTCAGACCCTCAAGGTCCAGAAGCTCACCGTTTTTCGCGAAGATCAGCTTCGCCTTCGGTGCCTGGTCATACAGTTTGCCCTGCTCGATCTCCAGCACCATGGTGACAAAACAGGAATCCTCCTTGCCGTCCCTGCTCCGCGCTTTCCGGTACATCAGAGTCTCCATGGGGGTGGAATTCAGGAAAACCGGAATGTCCACACCCTCCAGGTAATCGCTGTTCCCGTGCGTCCATTCCACGATCAGCACGTCCACATCGGAGAAATCCACCATCTCGTACCAGAGTTCAGTATCTGTACGTCCCATACGGCGAAGCGCGATGAGATCACTGCCTTCTGAAAAAGCCTTCAGAATGCTGCTGACTTCTTCAAAATCGATTTCCTTCGGTGTACCCAGATACTCAGAAAGCGCCGCGCGGCCGCTTTGGAAATAGCGTTCAAACCAGGGATAGATCTCCGCCTGCTTCGGATCCGCGTCCAGTTCTTTGACCTGAAGATCGTGAACTTCCCGGTTCACGTCCTCTGAGATCAGGCCTTCCCGGGCCAGCGCCCGGACACCGGCTTCCCTGAAGACCTGGATCCGTTCCGCGTCATTATACATCGGGATCCGGTGGGGGTAATTATCCCCTGAAAGCACGTAGCTTCCGATCCCGTTTTCCCTTAGATAGTACGCAAGAATTGCGGCAATACCGGTTTTTCCTACACCGGAGCCTCCATAGATGGAAACGACCGCTTTCTTTCTTCCTGACGAACTCAGCGCCGAAAGTTCTTTTAACAGCAGCGGAAAGACCTGATCTGCTTTTTCTTTGTGATTCTCATAGATCCTGATCCTGCCCCCGGGCACGTCGCCCTGAGGAATATCCTCCCGAAGCGGAGGAAGCTCAAAAGCGCCGTCAATGATCTCCATGACTCGATCCAGCATAATGATCTCCTTATTATTTAAAAATCATCTGCGCGAAGTCCCGAAGACATCTGCGCCAGACATTCCATTCATGCTCACCGGAATAGATCTTTTCACGATGCGCCGGGCAAGCCTCCGGTCCGAGACCTTTCTCTTCAAACATCGCCCGGTCTGCTTCAAACGTAGGCAGGACCAGGGTATCCTGGTCGCCGCAGGCACGGAAGAACACCCGGAAGCTTTCCTTAAAGGCTTCCGCGTCATCCAGAAATGCCAGGTATGAGTTGTCACCCATCATCCGGGCTGAAACAAAGCCGCTGAACACTCCTGCGTAGGCAAACAGCTCCGGATGGGTCAGCGTGATCATGGAAGTCTGCATTGAACCCATGGAAAGGCCGGCCATCGCGCGGTTTTGCTGATCCGTCTTCACCCGGAAATTCGCTTCAATAAACGGAATGCAGTCGTGGATCAGCAGTTCCTGGAGATTGGTCCTTCCGAAAGTCCTGAAGCCATCCTCCTCTGCCTGAGTCATGCCGTTATTCATCACCACGATACAAGGCTCCGCCTTACCTTCCGCGATCAGATTGTCAAAAATGAAATTCGCCTTGCCCTGATGGATCCAGCACTGCTCATTTTCTCCGTGGCCATGCTGCAGATAAAGCACCGGATAAGTCTTTGTGTCATTTTTCATATAACCCGCCGGGGTATAGACCAGCGCGCTCTTCATCAGACGGCAGGTTTCTGACCAGTAATAGACCTGGGTCACTGTCCCGTGGGGAACGTCCTTTACGGCAAAGAAATCGCCCTCCGGATCTGGGATCTCCGCGTAATTGATGGGCCGGGAAGCGCCGAAGCCGATGGGTGCCAGAGGATTCAGGATCTCCGCTCCGTCCACATAGAAAGTGATCCAGTTAAAGCCGGTGCGGTCAGTATTAAGTTCCAGGGACCAGAGTCCGTTTTCCTGTTTTTCAAGCCCGTAGCGCTGGTGGAAGAACTCCACTTCCACCTTCTCCGCGTCTGCCGCCATAAATTGAAGCCGGATCGTCCCCGGTTTTACCAGTACAACACCAGGCGGTACCAGCTGATCCGAGGCCACCATGTGCCTTCCGGTGCCTGCGTCTGAGCCCAGAGGCAGCTGCGGATCAAAACTGACTGAGGTTTCTGTCACAGCAGGATTCGTATCTGCTGAAGGATAATAATCAATTCTGTTCATCATATCTTCCTTTCCGGAAGTGCTTCCGTTATTTCCAAATACCATTGAGTTTCGTTACTTCCACGTCGATCCCGGTGTCCGCTTCCACAAAAACAGGCCGGATCCCGAGATCAAAGGGGGAAGGTGCCATTCCTTTTACCGCGGTATTGAATAAACCATCCGCCGTATAGATCTCCACCGAAGTCCTGTCCGTAATGAAACGAAGATCCAGATGCCCATCGGTAAGGTCTATGTGGTACGCGCCGGTGGGCAGGATCAGCCGTTTCAGCCGGTCATCATAAACCACCAGGATCCCCCGGACGGAAAACGCCAGAAGCTGGCCTTCCCTGACCGTCATCCTGAGGCGGATATCCATACTTTCACCGAAGGCGTCCCGGGGGATCCGGGAAAACTCTTCAAAACCCCTGTTTTTAAAAGAAAATGTATTTTGTGCCAATTGCCTCACCTCTTGAACCGGCAGTACACTGATCCGCGGACCAGCTGCCGTGCTGACGAGCCGGAGCTCATTGGGAATGCTCATCGTACTGACATAAGGCGCGTCCCCCGGATCCATCATCAGCCAGGAAAGCTGGATCACTCGTCCGTCCGGCGCATGGGTGAAGGTCTGAGACGCATAGCCGCCGGAAGTCCTTGCAAGATTCGGGTAATCCGAAAAGATCTGGTGTGACGGGCCTTCAATAATTTCAGTTTCCCGGATAAAACGCCGGTCCTTCATCTGCCCGATCATATAGTTGTCCGCGCAGAACCAGAGCACCAGCTTCCGTTTTTCCGGATCTCCGTTAAGATCCAGCCAGAACAGATCCGGGCACTCCGCGCTGCAGTATCCACGTATGGTCTCTCCCTCTTCCCAGTGCAGCAGGTCTTTGGAAAAGAACAGGGTGTACCGGTCGCCGTCAGTATAGATCATCATGATCCATTCCCCATTCACCGGATCCCGGAGCACTTTCGGATCCCGGTTCAGGAAGGATTTATGTGGAAACAGCGGATTCCCCTCATATTTTGCAAAATGCGCGCCGCCATCCAGACTCACTGCAGCGCAGATCGTAAAATATTTACCCTGGCTCCAGCGGGTCTTGCACCCGGCGTCTGTATAAAACAGGAAAATGGGATCATGTTCTCCGGTTTTCATTCCAGAGGAATTTGTCAGATCCACCACGCCTCCGCCGGAATACATCCTGCCGCCGGCATCCGGAAGCAGCGCGTACGGCTTCTCTTCCCAGTGCAAAAGGTCACTGCTGACCGCATGCAGCCAGTGGGTGTTTCCCGCGCCGAAGCCATAAGGATTCAACTGGGCAAACAGGTGGTACGTCCCACGGTAGTACAAAAGACCGTTGGGATCGTTCATAAATCCGCGCATCGGCGTAAAATGCACCAGCGCACGCCCCGGCTCATGGTACAGCGTGTCCTCATCCGGCATTTGATCCGAGATACGTAGAAGACGGATCTGCTCTTCATCTCCGCCTTCCATACGGATCTCGATTTCTTCATCCCGGTAGGCTTCCAGGTACAGAACGCCCCAGGTCCGGGGTGTTTCGGAAAGGATGGTCTCGATCTCTTCTCTCAGAACGCCATTCGTATAGAGACCGATATACTGCACCTGGTCCTGTGGAAGGAACCATCCTCCCGCCTTAGCCAGAGGCAGCAGAAGATATTTATGGTCTGCCAGAAATTTTCTGCTCTTCATGGACGTATCAGCCCTTCACACCGCCGATAACAATACCCTTGACGAAGAATTTCTGAATAAATGGATACACGATCAGCACCGGTACGATCGCCATTACCGCGATCGCCATTCGAATACCGACGCTGGGGATCGTACCCAGGTCCACATTGATGCCCTGCATCTGGGAAGAAGTCTTCAGGAACTGGATATTGTTCAGCATATTGGTCAGCACGTTCTGGATATTGTAGTAATCCGTACGTCTGACGATATAGTACAGACCGTTGGTCCAGTCGTTCCAGTAAGCCAGCCCGGACATCAGGGCGATGGTGCCGATGATAGGCTTCGCCAGAGGAAGTACGATCCGGAACAGGGTCTGCAGCTCATTGGCGCCGTCTACTTTTCCGGCTTCCAGGATCTCCCCGGGGATACTGGAGCTGAAGAAATTGCGCATCAGAATTACGTTGAACGCGCTCATCAGATACGACGGGATCAGCATCGCGAAGATGGTATCACGGATATGGAAGATCTGGGAATATACTATATATGTCGGAACCAGGCCGCCATTAAACAGCATGGTAAAGAAGACGATGAATGCGATCACGTTTCTGCCCTTCAGATTCGGGCGGGAAAGGGGATACGCAAGGAAGATCGTCATCAGGATATTCAGCACGGTACCGATCGCGGTGATGATCACCGAAATGCCATAGGCGCGGATGATCGTCCGGCCGGCCTTAAAAATATATTCATAGGACGCGGAACTGAACTTCTTCGGGAAGAAAGAATATCCGTTCATCATCAAAGTCGTTTCATCGGTCACGGAGGCCATGAACAGCAGGATGATCGGAAGGATCGCGAAAAGCGACATAATGCCCAGTACCACGTGCGGGATGATCTTATAAATCTTTTTTGAAGTAATCATCTTGCCCTCCTCATCAGAACAATGCGCTGTCCCGGTCAACTTTACGTACGATCAGGTTCGTTGTTAGTACCAGGATAAAGCCTAAGACGGATTGCAGGAAACCTGCAGCTGAGGAACGGCCTACGTCGTTGATTTCCATCAGGCCACGGTATACATAGGTATCGATGGTATTCGTCGTGCTGTACAGCATACCGTTGTTCATCGGCACCTGATAGAAAAGACCGAAATCTGAATAGAACATACGGCCGATCTGCATGATCACCAGCGTAATGATCGTAGTTTTCAGAAGCGGCAGCGTGATGTGCCTGATCTGCTGGGGAACAGACGCGCCATCCAGCACCGCAGCCTCATAATAGGACTTGTCAATGCCGATCAGCGTCGCGTAATACAAAATCGACGAATATCCGATAGATTTCCAGATATGGATAAACGTCAGGATATACGGCCAGTACTTCGGCTTGGAATACCAGGTGATGGGATCCTTGCCGAACATTTTCAGAATGGTATTATTCAGGAATCCGTTGTCACTGCTTAAGAAAGCAAACGCGAGGTATGCGATCACGGACGCGGAAAGCAGGAACGGGAGCAGGATCAGTGTCTGATACAATTTAAAGGTCCTGCCCATACACTGTTCCAGAAGGATCGCTACGAAAAGCGCAAGCGCGTGTCCCAGCACCAGAAATACAAGGTTGTACAGGATCGTATTCCGGAAAGCCTCGTATACATCCGCGGTTTTGAACAGATACGTGAAGTTTGAAAGTCCGACCCAGGGACTTTTCCATACACCGGTCGTGTAATTGATCTTCTTAAAGGCAAACTGCAGGCCGAACATCGGAAGATAGTTATTAATGAACAGGTACGCGAGACCGGGTACCATCATTAAATATAGCGGCCAGGTCTGTCTCAGATAGACCAGAAACCTGTTTTTCTTTTTCAGAGCAGGATTATTGTTCATAACTTTCTCCTAGTAATCATGAATGAGAATTTCACAGTATCCAGCATTTCAAACGAACTGCTTTGCAATGAGCTGTTTGAAAAAGAATCGGCAGGCAAGCGCTGCTTGCCTGCCGAGATCTTATAGATCAAGCTTACTTCCCAAGGAAAGCATCCAGCTGCTGCTGCTTGCACTCCACGATCTTATCGATACCGGAGGCCTTCAGCTCTTCGATGAACGCATCCAGAGTCGCTGTATAATCTTCTACAGCGCCGCCTTCCAGCGCGTTGAAGTACTTGTTGACAACATTCGTGCACGCGGAAACTTCATCTGCTACTGAGGTCAGATCAAACTGGCATCCGAATGCCTTGGACTGCTTTGCGGACGCGTTAGCATCCAGCATCTGCTTGTAGTAATCCGCCGGATAATTAAAGGGGATCGAAATGGAGGAGTTCAGGTTCGCCCAGGAGAAGCCCAGTGCCCAGCCTGTAGAAGCTGTGTCCTTGCCTTCTACGAAGGTTGCGGAACCATCATCCAGTACGATGTAATCCTGACCTTCAATACCATTGATCATCAGGTTTACGATATCCGCGTTGGTAGCCATCAGATAAAGCATGGTCGCTGCCTTGTCGGGGTTCTTGCAGGCCGGGTTGATGCAGAAATATGCGCCCGGAGAAACAGCCGTTGCGTCTTCATAGATCTGAAGGCTGGCTACGTCACATCCGAAATTGGAGGTGGACCAGATACCGTTCATCTCAGCACTGAAGTGAGACGCGAAGCATCCGAAGCACTTGCCTGCAGCAATGTAATCAGAAGGCGTATCCGCTACGTTCAGGATATCAGACATATAATATCCTGCATCTCTCCACTTCTCAAAATAGCCGCAAAGCTCTTTGAAATAATCACTGGAGTAATAATCGATGACGGTCTCATCCTGGCCATAATTGCCGAGAACGCCAAGCTTGTTGTTCAGAGCGTCAACTCTGGAGTCGCCGATATTGGGCTGGCCGTTGTTCGGTCCGATCAGCGGAATATCAGGATAATCCGCACGGATCTTCGCGAAAAGCTCTGTCAATATGTCAAGATCGATCTTGTCGCCATTCTTGTAGCCGTACTGTTCGGCAATGTCCGCACGAATGCTGTAGCAAGGCGTAGAAGCCTGGTCCAACAGACGGCCAACGCCGTAAAGCTTACCGCTCAGGTAACCGGAATTGTAAACAGATTCTGTCAGCGCGGTCTTCATTTCCGCTTCGTAATCCTTGAGAAGATCTGTCAGTTCCAGCGCCTGGCCGTTGTTCACAACAGTATTATATGTAACGCCGATGGTGGTGTAGATATCCAGAGTATCATCACCGCCTGAAAGAAGCAGGTTCAGCTGGGTAGCCGCATTACCGATCTCGATCGGAAGCAGTTCCACAACGAAGCCGTACTCTTTTGTGATCTCGGAAATAGCTGCCTGAATACTTTCTGTTTCAGACGGCACAGAGCCGCAGATCACTTCTACTGTAACCTTGGGAAGGTCAGAAGATTCAGCTTCAGCCTCATCTCCCGCATCCTCTTTTTCCGCATCCGCTTCCGCCGGCTTATTGCCGCCATCATTTGTGGCCGGCACAGCTCCGCAGCCTGCGAAAAGCATGAGCACCATTACCGCTGCCAGCATCATAGCAACGATTTTCTTCATAAATCATCCTCCTTTTTCTGGTGTCCTTTTCAGGAATCCTGCTGAATCGATTCACATAAACCAAATTTATACCGTTTCATTATGAATCGATTCATTTTCTCGTTTCCATGCTATCACGCGCATCGCCCATTTGTCAATACCTTTTCTGACAAAAACGGGTACCGGTTTTTCAGAAATCCCGGTACCCATGATCCATTCAGTTATCCTGTTGTTTATTTTGTTGTTCCTCCATCTCCGAAACTGACAGAAAGACGAATTCGTTTCTGGTAAGGTTTCTTATCGATCTGATTGAGCAGGTTCTCCACACAGGCCATCGCAATATTCTTTACCGGCTGGACGATGGTGGATACATAGTAATCTCCGATGTTCATTTCTCTCAGACCGTCATAGCCGATGAGCTGGACCTCTTCAGGAATGGCAAAGCCCAGCTGTTCCAGCTTTTTCTTCACTACAAGAGCGACTACGTCCGAACTGGTAAAGATCCCGTCAAAATCAAAGGCGTCGGAGCTTACCAGCCGCTCCAGCTCCTCTCCGATCAGATGGATCCGGGTATTCGTGAGTGTCGTTTCGTTGCCGAAGTTAATACGTTTTACATTGATCCCGGCTTCGTCAAAGACACTTTTAAAACCAGTCCAGCGCTTGCGGATGTCACCGGAACGCACGCCATTATGAAGATATACAGGTTTTCTGCAGCCTTTTTCCAGCAATACTTTCGCTGCCAGTCTTCCGCCCGCTTCGTTATCACAGCTGACGCAGGTCACATGGTTGCCGAAATTCCGATCGATTGAAACAAAGGGAAAATCGATCTTTTCGTACTCTTCCAGATTCGCGTAGGACAGCGCGATCAGACCATCCACCATATTCTGGCGGACCATTTCGATATAATGCTTTTCCCGGCCTTCATTATACTGGGAATTGCATAAAAGCAGCCGGTAACCGATGGCGCCGAGGATCTGTTCCACATAGCATACCAGTGCGCAGAAGAAGGGATTCGTCAGATCCGGTACGATGATCGCGATGGTAAATGTCCGCGAAGTACGCAGTACCTGCGCATATGCATTCATGCGGTAGTCCAGCTTTTCTATCGCGTCCATGACCTTTTTGTAATTCTTCTCCTTCACATTGACCTGCCGAAGGACCTTGGAAACTGTTCCGACGGAAACACCGGCTTCCGCCGCCACATCCTTGATCGTCGCCATAGCAATTCTTTCCTCCCATCAGTACTGAAAACGCCGCTTTCCGGATCTGTCCTGCCCTTTAGATCAGCAGATCTCAGTAAAACAAGCGTAATTATACATAAACATATCGCACTTTGTCAATATGAATCGATTTCAAAAAAATGCCGGTTTTGACATCAGAATCATTGACGGCTGATACATAAATTGATATGATGGAGCCATCAGGAGGTGAATCAGATGAGACTTGGTATTATTGCGCAGCCCGAAGCTGCGAGTTTTTCTTACGCAAAAGATCTGGGGCTGGATTTCCTGGAGTTTGACTGCAATCCGGTGTCCATTTTCGGAGTTCCCACAGAAAAGGTTCTGGCTAAGCTTCCCGAATGCCAGGAGGCAAGTGCCCGTACCGGGATCCCGACGGCAGCCGTCGGACGCTGGGGAAGTCCTGTGATCGCAAAAGACGGAAGTATCGACCCGGAAGAATGGAAAAACGTCATCGCCATTATGGATTTCGGTAAAGCTCTCGGCGCGAAGCACTATCTGGCCAGCGCAGCCTGGGTACCGGAACTGACTTATTATCAGAATATTACTGCGGCCATTCATGCGCTTCGCAAGATCGTAACCGAAGCAGAAGACCGCGGAATGGACGTGTCCATTGTCAACTGCATGATCGGCGGCAATTATATCCGTACTCCGGAGCAATGGAAGCTGGTGCTTCCCGAAGTGCCCGGTTTGAAAATCAAATATGATCCTTCCCACAGCTTTGTACACGGCGGAGCAAACGGCCGTTATCTTGAAGAAGCCATGGAATGGGGCGGCTCCTTTGGATATGTGCATATTAAAGGTGTGATCCAGCAGGGACTCTCACAGGAGCCCGTACATATGGAAGTGTTCCGTCTGATACAAAAGTTCCCGGAGCTCAGAGAAACACTGTTCAGTTCTCAGCTCTTTACAAACAGCGGCCCCTTTGCCTACAATTTCACATCCTATGATAATCCGCCGGCAGGCCTGGACGCGATCAACTGGCGCGCATTCTTTGCCGCGCTCTATCAGCACGGCTATAACGGCGACCTTTCCATCGAACCCCACTCCAGGACATGGAGAGGCGAGCTGGGAGAAAAGGGAGTGAAATACACCATCAAATATATCCGGGATCTGATGCTGTAACCGGGGCCCTGCCAAATCTGCGCGATATGCACAGCTTAAAGCAGAGCTTCTCATGGAAAAAGATCCCGCTGCGGCAGTGAAGCACTGCAGGCAGCGGGATCTTTTTCTCTCCGCGGGATACCTTCTGTCAGTATCTCTGCGCGTTATATTCGTCCCTCATCTGGAACGCGTTTTCATCAATATCATTCCTGTAGTTCTTATTGATCATCAGAATAATGGCATATCCGAGTCTCGGGAAGATCGCGGAAATGACCAGATCCGCCAGGACTGAAGACGGCCGGCAGAGATCCAGCAGCTTATATCTGCAGACCCACTCGATCGCTCCGCCCGCGATTGCCATAATCGCTGCTGCCGCGATCAGGATAAACGCCAGGATGCCCATCCCGCCGAATAACGCGAAGAACTGAAGCTGCAGCCTGCTCAGCTCATACTGTGAGAGATCCAGGGAAGGCGTATATGCTGTCCGGCCAAGCTTTACAGCAAGCATGACAAACATCAGGATCAGGATCAGCGCCAGAAGCAGGTTCAGGATATCAAGAATCAGGCAGAAAAGCCGGAACTTCCGGTCCGGTTTCGCATGGTACTGGTCGTGCCGGTCCGCGATACTGCCCATGATCCAGCCGCGCAGAAACGGGACCCAGGCCAGGCCGTACGCGCTGATGCCTTCACGCTTCGCGATGTGATAAAGCGATATTGATTTCAAAATATATGCGATCATACAGATCTCCTCTCTTATCCTCTTTCGGGCATTCGTATCCGGCTTACGGTACAAGGTGCCCAATGCGCCTATTATACTCCGTTCTTCTGATGAAATCAAGGGAGCGTTTGGCCGCCGGGCATGTATCAAAACAAGAACCGCTGTCTTGCCGCAGACGAGCCCGGCACCGTATTCAGAAGGCACAGTCCGCGGAAATGTGTCCGCGATTCGCCCGTGTTCCTGGCATCGCCGGCTTACTGGTCCGGATCATCTCCGGAATCCGAGAAATACTCTTTCGCTTCAAATGCCCGGCAGATATCCCGGTATCCCCCGAAGACCGTGATCCGGTCCCCGGCTTCAAAGACAGAAACCGCTTCCGGAAGCTCCGGTTTCTTGTGGCGGTGCTCCAGAAGAAGGATCTGCAGATTGTATTCCGACCGGATGCCGCTTTCGCCGAGAATCCTTCCCTTCAGTGCTTCCGGTATCGTATTGATGGTTACCTGCGCAATGCAGCCATCACCCACCTGGTCCATGATCAGGACCCTGTTCACACCGCCGCTTCCGGAAAGCTTTCCCGCTGCTTTCTCGATCCAGTGATCGATCCGGGAACGGACCGCGTGTATCCTTGACAGAATGAACGCGCAGATAACCGCGATGATCGGGATCATGAGGCCAGTGATACCCGCCGTGATCTCCGTTGCTTTCATAGAAACAAACACGTTGATAAACGCGGAAACTATGGTGATGTTGAAGATAAAACCGAACATCATGGTTACACGCGCCAGTTTCCTCCTGGACTTGGTGGAAAGAAACATCTCGCTTTCACTGGTCGTAAATCCGCAGGCAGTCAAAAGCGACGTTACCTGGAAGCGGGCTTTTTCTTCCGGCAGCCCGATCAGGCGGAAAAGTACGGTGAATACTTCCGAAATCACGTAATACAGAAGGATCAGTATCGCAAACAGCGTTGCGGCTCCGTAAACATTCATACATCATTCTCCATTATGATCAAAATGTTGCCTGTATGATTTATTATACCGCAGTTCATAGAGTTATGAAAGAGTTCCCTGTTCTTCACGGCGTCAAAAATCACTTAAAGCAGCTGAACCTGCGCCGCATATGACAGACAGGTCTTTTTTGTGTGTGAATGTCCTTATGATTCCGGAAATAACGCATGCCCTTCTTGCGGATCACGCGATAATCTGATAGGATGGTTCAAGCAAACTGCAGCAGCGCCGGAAACGGATCATGGACGTCATACAGGGACCATTGCCATCCGGTGAGTGCTGGATCAGGAGTTTTCATGGCATATTTCTTAATTACCCTCGCAACGATTATGATCTCCTTTGTGGGGACCCTGGTAAAAACAGCGTCTCCCATGGTACCGGCGTCTGCCCTGACTCTGTCACGCTTTTTCTTTGGGATGCTGTTTCTTCTGGCGATCTGCCTTTTTACCCGGCACAGGCCAAAGCTTTATTTCAAAAACAAATGGATCTGGATCGCAGTCATTGGGAAGTGCATGAATTATTTCTGCGAAAACGCGGCCCTTCACAACGGAAGCTCTTACGGAAACATCATCGTGTTTCCGATCCAGGCCGCTTCCTTCTGCTTTTTCGCGGCCATTTTCTTTAAAGAAAAGATCGGTCCCCGGAAGATCCTGGCGGCACTGCTGTGCATCACCGGGATTCTGACTGTATCCATGAACGGCGCGTCTCTGTCAGATTTTTTCACAAATTCTTTCAGTACGATGCTCCTGTTCGTCTTCGCCGCGATCGGCGCCGCAGGCTTCGTTCTTTCTCAGAAAATGCTGATCGATACCGTGGATGCCAAGGACATGAATATTTCTGTTTTCCTGGTATGCTCCCTGATCTCGCTGGTTCCGGTCTTTCTTGAAAGAAACGAGTTCCACGCCTTCCGCATGAACAGCTTTCTTGCGCTGGTGGGCCTTGGCGGCATCACCGGCATAGCGTTCCTTCTGATCGCGAGATCCCTGAAAAGCATGTCCCTTGTGGTCAGCGGCATGATCCAGAGCAGTTCCACCCTTTTCACCCTTCTTTGGGCGATCCTGTTCTGGCATGAGTCCATCACCCGCTGGATCATTCTGGGTACCGTGATCTTCCTTTGCGGCCTGACACTGATCAACATTACGCCGAAAAAGGGTCCATTCGTGAATTAAGCCTTCTGGACGTGTCCTGTAAACTCTGTCATATAGGGCCGGAAATGCAGCGGACAATGGGTCCTCTGGCAAAGCGGGTTTTCCCGCTCCCGGATCTCGATGGTCCGGAAAAACAGCTGCCACAGGCTCTCAAACTGATCCGGAGCCGTAAGTTCCATCTGCCGGCTTCCCATCTCGCCCCGGACAAAATACCAGTTCCTCCCCGGGATATAGACGACAGAGTATTTTCTCTTCTCGTCATAGATCACAAAGGGCTGCGTATTATACCGCTCCGCGAAATGATCCGCGATCAGCGGGAGCACGTCATTCACCGGACCGATCCGCGAGAAAAACGCGCCGTTTTCAAGGCGCCGGAACCGGGTGAAGCCCAGCATCAGATGCGCTTCTCCCCGGGCTTTCCTGTTCAGTTCATACACACGCATCACCTCCGGAACCGCCAGTTCATCCGAAACGTCCCGGTCCACCCGAAACGCGTACCGGAGGAAGTCAAAAAGAGCCTGCGCTTTATCCGCGGCTTCCGCCAGCAGCGCGCCCTCAAACATGCAGTAACACCTGAACCCAAGCCGTTTCTTTACCGTATGAAGCACTTTTGAGGATCTTTCATATGACGCGGCCACCAGGGCAGTCTGCGAGGTAAACGACAGCTGAAAAAACTCGTCCGCGATCTCGATCCGGATATCCGGATTCGGCACAGGATCCGCCCAGGCGTCATAGATCGCGGTCAATACAGATTCCGCATTGGATGCGCAAATAAATGTCTTCATTCTCCGTCCTTTCCGGCCGCACGGCCGCTCATTTGTATTCTCCCGACGCACGATCGTTTATCTGTACTTCCCTGCCACACGATTATTCATCTGTGTTTTCCTTCCGCACGGCCGTTCATCTGTACTTTCCTGCCGCAAGGCCGAAATCCGTAAAAAGATCCATCTGGGAATACTGCGCCTGATGAGCGGCTTTCCAGTTCTTTTCCCTGTCCATTGCCAGCAGTTCGCGGGCAATAAAACCTGCCTCGATCTTCAGCCGGAACATCTGCTTCCCGCAGCATAAAATAAAATAATGAGCGCGCTTCAGCACGACACCCATCCGTTTCAGCGCGTCAAATGAAAGATGATCTGTACGCCGCGCCCGGACGATGCGCTCCGCCGCTTTCGGCCCGATCCCCGGCACCCGCAGCAGTGTCCCGTAATCCGCTTTCATGACCTCCACAGGAAAACGCTCCATATGCCGGAGAGCCCAGGTGCACTTCGGATCCATCTGCGGATCCAGATCAGGAAACGATGGCGATAGGATCTCTCCCGCGTAAAAACCGTAGTACCGCATCAGGAAATCCGCCTGGTAAAGGCGGTGCTCTCTGATAAGCGGCGGGCCTCCCGGAAGCTCCGGAAGCATGCTGTCATGTGTGGTATTGATAAACGCGGAATAAAATACACGCTTCAGATCATAGCTGCGGTACAGAAGCTCCGCCTTCCGGATGATCTGATAATCCGTCTCTTTGGACGCTCCTATGATCATCTGTGTACTCTGCCCCGCCGGGACGTAATCAGACAGCTTTCCGTTCGCCATCCAGTTACGGTCTTCCTCATGCATACGTCCGGGCAGCCAGAGTGTTTTTCCGGCTGCGGAGGACAGGCTTCCAGCCGGACTGCCGGTCAGAAACGGAGGTCCTTCACGCGTTCCGGAACCTTCTGCTGTCCGGTCCGGCTTCTTCGCCGGCATCTCCTTCGGTACCGCGTTTTGCCAGAGCACATTCACGTCCTCCGTCTGCCCCATCCGGATCCTGGTAGTCTGATATGCAGACTTTCCATAATGCGCGTTCCCGTGGATACCCGCCTGGATATGCCGCATGGGACCAAGGATATTCTCTTCCTTTTTCGCCGGAGCAAGAAGCGCAAGGCCTTCTTTTGTCGGCAGCTCCAGATTCACACTCATTCTGTCCGCCAGAAAACCGGTTTTTTCAAGCAGTACCGGATCCGCGCCCGGAATTCCCTTCACATGGATATAACCCATAAAATGGTGCTTTTTCCGCAGCAGGTAAAGCACCTCATACATCAGTTCCATGGTATGGTTCGGAGACAGGATCACACCGGAAGACAAAAACAGGCCTTCAATGTAATTCCGCTTGTAAAACTCCATAGTCAGCATGCAGATCTCTTCCGGAGTAAATGCCGCGCGGGGAATATCATTCGACCTCCGGTTCACGCAGTATTTGCAGTCATAAACACACTGATTCGTCATCAGGATCTTCAGAAGAGAAATGCATCTGCCGTCACCGGAAAAAGCATGGCAGATACCGGCAGCCGCCGCGGAGCCCATGGCGCCCTTCACCGCCGCGCGGTCATTGCCGCTGGAAGTACATGCAACGTCATATTTCGCGGCATCCGCCAGGATCTCAAGCTTTTCCGCCACCGTCATGTTCTGGCGTATATCCATATGGACCTCCATGATCATCGCAGCAAGATGCCGGTGCAGGATCCCGGGATCAGGTTCATAATCCCTCTGATCACCTCTGCTCACTCCCATGGTTCACTTCGCTGCATTCAGCAATTTCCATTTTAAAAGTACGAACATTTGTTCGACTTCTGTATTATAACACACTTAAGTCTCGAACACAAGTTCGTTTTTCAGGGAATTTTGCTGCGGAACCAGCTTCCGCATTCAAGTGATACAAGAAACGGTCAAACCGTC
>CADCQD010000315.1 GCA_902803485.1 uncultured Eubacteriales bacterium
ACCGACCCAGTTATAGTCGAAATTGTGTGTAATAAACTGTTCGGGACGTTTGTATTCCCGGACGATACCGGCCTGCCAGGCCAGGAATTCCGTTACCAGCGAGCGCTGGAACTTCTCGAATTCCGCCGCGTAGCTTCCGTTGATGGTGCCCCGCACGTCCGGAAGGTCTTCCCAGGCGTCGACCCGGTTGCTCCAGTAATCGAGACCAAAGGCGGCATTGAGCGCGTCTGTGGTTCCGAATTTATCCCGGAGATACCGCATGAACATCCGCTGCACGTTATTGCCGGCGGTTCCGTAATACTTTGTCTCGTTGTCGATCTGATAACCGATCACCGCGGGATGTCCGGAAACATGAGCCATGAGTCTGCGGATCACCCGTTCGGCGTAAAACAGATAAGCAGGGCTTGTGATATCCATGATCTGCCGGGCTCCGTACGGGCGGCGTCCCGTCTTTGTATCCGCCATGACTTCCGGATGCATTTTCTCAAGCCATGAGGGAATCGCGTAAGTCGGCGTGCCGATGATCACTTCGATCCCGGCACGATGCATGGCTTCCAGTACGCGGTCAATGTGGGAGAAATCAAATACGCCGGGCCTCGGTTCCAGGGTGGACCAGGTGGATTCCGCAATACGGACGACGCTGATCCCGGCCTCCAGCATCATCTGGATGTCCTGCTCCAGGCGGTCACAGGGCATATACTCGTCGTAATAGGCGACACCATAATACAGTTTTTTCATCAAAGGATCCCTCCGGTTCTGCCTGCCGGTCAACAGGCAGGCTGATTATGTTCAGTATAAAGGAAATCATTGAATAATTCAATTCAGATAAAGCACAAAACCGCGTCGGATCAGGCCTGAATGTGCAAAAGAAGGATAAAGGAGGATACAGTATGGATTTTACCAGGGTATCCACGTATCTGGACTCGCTTGAGGAGAAATACCAGATACATGGACTGGACTGCCTGATCATGAAAGATCATGAGCAGATCTACCGCCATATGTGCGGGTGCAGCGATTACGCGCAGAAGAAGCCGGTGAACGGGACAGAGCTTTATGATATTTTTTCTGCCTCCAAGATCGCGACCATGACAGCAGTGATGCAGCTGGTGGAGCAGGGGAAGATCGGACTGGAGGATCCGGTGACGAAATATCTGCCGGAATTTTCGGATATGTATTACGATCCATCATTCAAATTCGAGTGGCCGCCGAAGATGCCCACCCGGGAGACGGCTAAGACTCGTGCCGAGGCGCCGATCCTGATCTGGCAGCTGATGTCTATGACCGGCGGTCTCGGATATGATACGGAATCGGAACCGATCCGCGAGCTTCAGGAGAAGAGCGGCTTTCACGCAACCACGAGAGAAATGATGACCGCGCTTGCGAAAACGCCGCTTCTGTACGCGCCGGGCACACATTACGCTTATTCTCTTGGCCACGACGTGCTGGCCGGTGTGGTCGAGGTGGTCAGCGGAATGACATTTGGCGAGTATCAGAAAAAGCACATCTTCGATCCGCTGGGAATGAAAGAGACCTGGTACCACGTTCCTGAAGGGATGGAGAACAGGCTGTTCGCGCAGTACGCCTTCAACATGTCCGGGGAGCTGGAAGAAGCGCCCGGTAATAACTACCGCCTGACGGATCGATATGACAGCGGTGGCGCGGGTATCGTGACGACAGTGGCAGACTATATCCGGCTGCTGGACGCCCTGGCCTGCGGCGGCACGGGGCTTACCGGCGCCAGGATCCTGACAGAGGAATCAGTGAAAGCCATCGGAACCAACCGCCTGAATGCCGCGCAGATCGAGGAATTCCAGCAGGGGTTCCGGATCGGCTACGGCTACGGACTGGGTGTACGGGTGCATATGGAAGAAGCCGGCGCGAAGTCTCCTGTGGGCGAGTTCGGCTGGGACGGCGCAGCGGGCGCCTATGCGCTCATCGATCCCGTAAACCATCTTTCTCTGTATTACGGACAGCAGGTGCGGAATATGTTCGCGGCCTACAGCGAGATCCATCCCGCGCTCAGGGATCTGGTATATGAATCACTGGAGTAACAAAACAATAATATAATTAAAATGAATAACAAGGAGGTTGCAATGAAGAAACTGGCAAAACTGATCGCGCTGTTACTGGCGTGCATGATGGTGTTCGGCTCTGTGACTGCGGCTGCGGAGACGGACGTGGAGGAGACTGTGGAGGAACCGGCAGCGGAAGAATCCAACGCAGAAGACGAAGATGATCTGTTTGAAGAAGACGACTGGTCTGACGATGAGGACTGGGACTGGGAGGGTCTGGAGTCCGAAGAGATCGTCTGGGAAGAACACAATTTCAAAGGAATTTGTTTTGTGATGCCCGATACCTGGGAAATGAAAGAAGAATCTCAGGAGCTGTCGGCAGACTTTGATCTTGGTTCACAGATCGTGATCCGCGTCTATGATCCGGAGATCGAAGAGATCGCTGAAGCGGAAATGTACGGCATTGACGCGCTGGCTTATGTTGAAGGATGCGAGCCGGAATTCCTGGAACATTACGAGTATTCCCTGAACGGTCTGGATTTTACCTGCTGGTACGCGAATAACGCGCAGAATGAATCCTATTACCTCCCGGATGAAGAAATCGGAGGCGCGGACTTTGTACTGATCAAATTCGCGGATGATGATATTTGCGGGTTCGTCAGCATCGGCATGAGAGAAGGCGAACAGCTTGAGCTGCTGCCCGGCTTGATCGGATTTGTATTCTCACTGTCTGAGGAGGATGATGACGATATCGATGACGCGGACATCGATGATCTCTTCGATGATGACGATGAAGAGGATGAGGTGATTGAGGAGATCGCGGAGGAAATCGAAGAAGAGATCGAAGAAGCTGAAGAAGCTGAAGAAGCTTTTGAAGACG
>CADCQD010000316.1 GCA_902803485.1 uncultured Eubacteriales bacterium
AGGACCTGTGACGTCAGTTCCTCAAAACTCATATCCGGGACCTGCACCACAGGGCAGATCCAGGTAATGCCGAATACATGGCACAGGGCGTCCACGGTATCCGCGTAGTCGTAATCCGTCAGGGCTTCTACGTAAATGCGCCCCGAATGCTTGGTGACCCGGAAGCCGCCGTCCACTCGTTTCAGGGCATGGCGGATCCGCTGGACCAGCGCGTCCTCAAAAAGATACCGGTTATTGCCCTTCAGGGCGATCTCTGCGTATTTGATCAGAAATGACTGATAATTCATCTTCTTGTAAACCTCCGGAGCACAGGCAGCACTTCACGGAGCGCTTCCAGTACATAATCCGCTTCTTCTACTGTATTTTCATCGCAGAAAGAAAAACGCAGCGTCCCCTCCTGCCGTTCCTTCGGAAGGCCGATGCCCATGAGGGTATTGATCTCCGAGGGGTGCGACGATGCGCAGGCTGAACCGGAAGATACATAGATCCCCCGCTCCTCCAGCGCGTGAAGCAGCACCTCTGAACGGACGCCGTCAAAACTGCAGCTCAGGATATGGGGCGCGCTGTCCGCGCCGGTCCTGCCGTTCATATGCGTTCCCGGGATCCCGGAAAGCCCTTCGATCATTCTCTCCTTGACTTCCCGCATCTTCCCGGTATTTTCATCCAGATTTCTGTATGCTTTTTCCGCAGCAAGGCCCAGACCCGCCTCTCCCGGCACATTCTCCGTACCGGAACGCAGGCCTTTCTGCTGCCCTCCGCCGTAGATCAGCGGACGGATCTTCACCCGGTCCGCAATGTATAAAAAGCCGATGCCCTTGGGCCCGTGCAGCTTATGCCCGCTGACAGACAAAAGATCGATGTACTGCTTTTTCGGATAGATCCCGTACTTCCCGTAAGCCTGGATGGCGTCCACATGGAACAGAACGTCGGGCCGGACACGGTGCAGCATTTCACCGATCTCCTTCACGGGTTCCAGCGCTCCGATCTCATTATTAACCTGCATTACGGAGACCAGGATGGTATCCGGGCGAAGCGCGTCCCGCACTTCCTCCGCGCTTACCAGGCCGTCCTCGTCCACAGACAGCCAGGTGACCGTAAATCCGTTCTCCTCCAGGAACTTCATGGTATTCTTTACGCTGGGATGTTCCACCAGCGTTGTGATCAGATGCGTTCCCGCGCGGCGGTTGGCAAACGCGGCGCCGATCAGCGCCCAGTTATTGGATTCCGTACCGCCGGAAGTAAAATAGATCTGCTTCGGCTCGCACTTCAGTGTGGCGGCGATCTGTTCCTTCGCGCGGCGCACATACCGTTCCGCGTCCACGCCTTTCTTATGCAGGCTCGCGGCATTGCCGTAATCCTCCTGCATCACACGGATCATCAGGTCCCGGACCTCCGGATCCACGACCGTGGTCGCGGAATTGTCAAAATATACATCCATAGTCATTCTTCCAGTTCAAACATCAGAATGGACAGTACGGCAAGGCCGGCGGTTTCTGTCCGTAAGATCCTTCTGCCCAGTGTTATGGCGCGTCCGCCCGCTTCAAGGAGCTTCTGTACCTCATCCTCTTCAAATCCGCCCTCAGGACCGATAAAGATCCCGGCGGAATCTCCTTTGCCGATGCCGCGTACCGCGGCCCGGCTCTCCTCTATGCCTTCGGAAAGCTCATACGGCACCAGGATATGGTCCAGTTTCTGAGCTTCCCGGACAGCTTCCGCGAAGGTCATGCAAGGATCCACCTCAGGGATCAGATCCCTTTGGGACTGTTCCGCCGCGCTCTCCGCGATGGCCCGGTACCGTTTCATCCGGTTTTCTGCTTTCTTTTCGTCCCATTTCACGATGCTGCGTTTCATCTGCACCGGTACGATCCGGGAAGCGCCCAGCTCCACGGCCTTCTGAATGATCAGTTCCAGCTTATCCCCCTTCGGGAGTCCCTGAAACAATACCAGGCGGGAGCTCAGTTCATTGGATGGCTGTTTCTCCAGGATCTCAAGGACGGCTTCCTCCTTGTCCAGGGAACGGATCTCACACAGATAAGTGCGGCCGCATCCGCCGCTCACAATGAGCTGATCGCCGGGCCGCATTCTCAGAACGTTCCTGACATGATTCAGCGCAGCGCCGTCCACATGGACGCTGCCGTCCCGGAACTGCCCGGGTGCCGCGAAAATATGCGTCACTGGGACCTCCTTACCGTAAATGACATCCATTCGCCCTGATGATCCGTATCCAGGATCGCCAGATGCGGATTCTTTTCAATGGCATCCCGGACCGCCTGTTCCTTCAGATCGATGATCCCTGAAAAGACCATCAGCCCTCCCGGTTTCACGTGCTGAAAGACCATTTCCTGCAGGGGGATGATGATGTCCGCCAGGATGTTGGCCACGCAGATGTCATATGAAGCAAAGCCCGCAGCCTCCTGTATTGCGGGATCCGTAATAATATTGCCGGTCATGACCTCAAAATCCTCCGGCGCGATCCCGTTCGTTTCGATATTTTCCCGGGCGGTGTCCACTGCCATTTCGTCAATATCTGTTCCGAACACATACGACGCGCCCAGTTTCAGCGCGACGATCCCCAGGATCCCGGAACCCGTACCCACATCCAGTACGCGGTCGCCGGGCTGAAGATATTTCCGGAGCGCGCGGATGCAGAGCTGGGTAGTTTCATGGGAACCTGTTCCGAAGGCTGTGCCCGGATCGATCTCCACTGAAATGGCGGATCTGTCGTTCTCCGGTTTTTCCACCCAGGTCGGCCGGATCAGGATATCATCCACATAAAAGGCGTGGAAATGCTCTTTCCAGTTATTGACCCAGTCCTTATCCTCGGTCTCGCCCTCTGTGATCTCTCCGGAGCCGATGTCCATAAAGTCCGCGAGTTCCAGAAGGCCCTCCCTTACCGCTGTAAGATATGGCTCAGGATCCGCTTCCTCATCCAGATAAAAGACGATCTCGGCCCTGCCGTCATCCTGTTCCTGCGCCGGCATGACTTCTTCAAAGAGCTGCTGCTCCTCATCCGTCAGGACCTGCGTCCGGTCCCGGATCTCTGCGCCTGTGATCCCCAGGTCCATAAGAAGATCCGCCACCAGATCCTCCGCGGGCGGTGTGGTATGTATCGTAAACTGTCTCCACTTCATATCATAGTCCTTCCGGCCGCCGGATATCCGCTTCTTCAGAGGAGCCGGCGGATCAGTTGATCAAAACTCCGTTTTCTGAAAACTCCCGGACCTCGCCGTCGATGATGATCCTGCCTTTGGCCATCCGGCCGTCCGGCTGGAAATA
This sequence comes from uncultured Eubacteriales bacterium, assembly GCA_902803485.1. Taxonomy (GTDB): domain Bacteria; phylum Bacillota; class Clostridia; order Lachnospirales; family Lachnospiraceae; genus UBA1267. Next base: position 3,277 of record CADCQD010000316.1, read on the forward strand.
ATACTTCCCGCCGGTAAAGTCCTGCCAGCCCTGAAGCAGCTTCCCGCTGGGGCCGGCGAAAAAGCCGTCTTCCGTAATGGTGTTCTTCAGGACGCATCCGTTCGCGTCTGTACAATAAGCGCCAAAAGTCATCTCCGGCTGCCCCACCTTCATCAGGCCGTTCCCGTCGATCACATAATCCTGGCCCTGCCAGCTGGTGATCCCGGCGTCCTGCTTTTCTCCGGTATACAGTACATAAAAGATCACGCCCTTTTCCACGCCGGAGCCGTTCTTTCCGAAAAACTGCACCGCATAGGTCCCGCGGTCCGGGAACGCGAGGCGTACCTCGTTCACGCCGTGCAGTTCGCCGTATTCCTCAAAAACCGCCTGCGCCGTGCCAAGGCGGGTATTCCACCAGGCCGTACGGCTTGCGGCATTCGCGTCATCCACAGAAAAACGGATCACGACGCCCTCTTCGTCCTGCTGTACCAGGACCACGTCATGGGAAAGCGGGTGGGAATCATATACGATGCCGTCATGCGCGGCATACACCGCGTTTGCCAGATTATCCGTATCCTGATAATGCAGGCCTTCGTCGGAATTCATGGTGCAGATATAAAAATTCTTCCCGTTCCTGGAGAAAGCTGTCAGAAGCGTGGAATTCGCGCCGACCGTCCATCCGGTTTTTCCGGCGATCGCGCCGGGGCAGGAATAACCTCCGCTGATCATGCTGTGGCCCATCGTCATCTGCCGTTCAGGCACGAACTCCGTGGCCGGCACCGTATAATGCGCGGTGCTGAGGATCTCCGCAAGCTCCGGTACGCTCATGGCATTCCGGAGGATCACGGTCATGTCATACGCGCAGGAATAATGATCGTCCGCGTCCAGTCCGTGGGCATTGGAAAAGTGTGAATGCGTCAGTCCCAGGGAAGCGCATTTGTCATTCATCAGTCCGGCAAAGGCTTCCGTACTGCCCGCGGCGGCGTCCGCAAGGACGTTCCCCGCGGTATTCGCGGAAGAAAGGATCAGCATGTACAGAAGATCCCGGACTGAAAACTCCTCTCCTGCCCTCAGGGAAGGCGTGACGCCGGAACTCATGACGGGGATCCCCTCTGTCACTTCCGCTTCCGTCACTTTCACTGTCCGGTCCAGCGGCAGCTGTTCATAAACCACGAGCGCCGTCAGTACCTTGGTCAGGCTGGCCGGCACCATGCGGTCCAGCATGTTCTTTTCCGCCCAGACCTGTTCGGAATCATCGATCACGCAAAAAGACGCGCTGTCTGTCACAATGGAGAAATCTTCAAGAAGCACCGAATAATTTCTTTCAGGGACCGCATCCGCGCCGTCATTCTCCGTCCGGGTGCCCTCCTGGCCGGCCCCGCCGTTCTCCGCTTCCTTGTCCGAAGGCTGCGCGGGAGACGCCGGGTCCGTATTCCCCTGTCCGCTGGTGGCTTCGTCCGGCATAAAGGACTCCTTCAGGCCGCCGTTTTTCGGGCCGCAGGCTGCGGAAATGCAAATGATAATGATCAGCAAAAAAGAAAAATAGCAGTATTTTCTCATAATACAGCCTCCGGGGGATGACAACATGAAAAGGGGTTTCCAATATGAATCAGAAACCCCTGAGTTACTGTACGTGAGAGGATTCGAACCCCCGGCCTTCTGATCCGTAGTCAGA
>CADCQD010000317.1 GCA_902803485.1 uncultured Eubacteriales bacterium
CGGAGGTGTCCGCGCTGCTATACGGACAGCTCCAGGAGGGAAGAGTCAATCCCGGCGCGATCCTGGACCACTTTATTTCCGATGAAGAGAAATGCCGGGAGATCGCCGCGGTCTTTAATGCCCTGCTTCCGGAAGACACTACGGAGGAAGAAGAGCGGAGAGCCTTTACGGAGGCCGTGGTCCGGGTGAAAGAGGCAGGCCTGGAGAAGAAGAGCCGGGACGCGTCTGATCCGGGAGAACTGATGAAATATCTGGAAGAAAAGCAGCGGCTGAAACAGAACGGATTCCGGCTTGCGGACTGATCTATGAGATGGGAGAGTACAGACATATGCAGCTTTCCAGGCGACTGAGAACGATCATTGATATGGCAGCGGTACCCTGCGGTACGGCCGCGGATATCGGCACGGACCACGGATTCGTCCCCATCGCGCTCCTTACGGAGCACCGCGCGGAAAGATGCATTGCGTCGGATATCCGAAAGGGGCCGCTTTCCCGGGCAGAAGAGCATATCCGGGCGGCGGGCCTTACGGACAGGTGTTCCTTCCGGCTGGGAGCCGGGCTCCAGGTCCTTCAGGAGAATGAAGCAGAGCTTCTGATCATTGCCGGGATGGGCGGGCTTGTGATCCGCGGGATCCTCCTGGACGGACAAAGCAGGCTTCAGGGCGTCCGGCAGATGATCCTGTCCCCGCACACGGAGGTGCCTGAGGTCCGGAGAACAGTGAGTGAACTGGGTTTTCTGATCGCGGATGAACGCGTGGTCTCGGAAGAGGGGAAATTCTATACCGTGATCTCGGCGGTGCCCGGAAGAGGGACCCTGACCGAAGAGGAGGCCCTGTACGGGCCGGTGCTTCTCAGGGAACGGCCGGAAACGTTTCTTTCCCAGATCAGATACCAGATCCGTAAAGAGGAAGAGATCCTGAAAAAGATCAGGCTTTCCGGCAAAGCGGACAGCATGCAGGCAGCGGCGGCGCACGAAGAGGAGCTTTCCAGGCTCAGGAGGATCCTGGGGGGAGACGCGGAGAGCACCGGCGGCTGAAAATGTTTCCCGTGAAAACCATCCTTGTCATTTGTCAGATTTCTGCTATACTGTACTGCGGAACAAGGAGGTTTTATAACTATGAATGATTATATCATCAGCTGCTGCTCGGCGGTCGATCTGACTCAGGAGATCCTGAAAGAGCAGGAGATCTCGTGCCTGCCGTTTTATTATACGTTAGGCGATAATACCTACGAGGATGATCTGTTTACCACAGTAAGCGCAGATGAGTTTTACAGAAAAATGGAAGAGGGGCTGATGACCGGCACCTCACAGAATAATGTTTCACGGTATCTGGAGTACTTTGAGCCGATCCTTCAGAAGGGGCTGGACATTCTCCACATTACACTCAGCTCCGGACTCAGCGGGACCTATTCCGCTGCCTGTGTCGCGGCAGAAGAGCTTCTGGAGAAGTATCCGGAAAGAAAACTCAGGGTGGTGGATTCCAGAGGCGCCTGCGGCGGTTACGGCCTTCTGGTCTATGAAGCGGTCCAGATGAAGAAGCAGGGGATGCCTCTGGATGAACTTACGGAAAAGGTGGAGGAGCTCCGGTTCCACATCCATCACTGGTTCTTTTCCACAGACCTTACCTATTATATCCGCGGCGGCCGTATTTCAAAGACTGCAGGCGTATTCGCGTCCGCGCTGAGTATCTGCCCGCTGAACAATATGGATGAATCCGGCCATCTGATCGTGCGGGAAAAGGTCCGCACGAAAAAGAAGGTCATCAAAACCATCGTGGACCGCATGGCGGAACACGCGGAGGGCGGAACGGATTACAGCGGCCTGGTATTCGTGAATTATTCCGGATATGACGATACGGATTGCGACGAGGTGATCCGGCTGATCCGGGAACGCTTCCCGAAGATCGCGGGACTGAAAAAGCTGCACATCGGCCCCACCATCGGCGCGCATACAGGCCCCGGCACGGTCGCGGTATTCTTTCACGGAGATACCAGGATCGGGACGTGACAGGCGGCGGGTCCCTGAACGGACGGCAGGGCCCGGACAGAGAAAAGGCAGAGGATCAGGTTCCTCTGCCTTTTCTCTGTCCAAGCAGGACGATAAGCCGGGTTATGTCGTGAATGATCATCTGTCTAGGCCTGCCGTTGCCGGCAGGCTCAAGCGGCCAACCCTGGAGCAGACGGGCCGCCTTATGCTCCTTTTCGGCCTTGCTTCGGATGGGGTTTACATATGCCCGGCACGTTGCCGCGCCGGCGGTAGTCTCTTACACTGCCTTTCCACCCTTCCCCCTGGAGACCAGAGGAGGTTTATTTCTGTTGCACTTTCCTGGGAGTCGCCTCCACCGGACGTTATCCGGCATCCTGCCCTGTGAAGCCCGGACTTTCCTCACC
>CADCQD010000318.1 GCA_902803485.1 uncultured Eubacteriales bacterium
CCATTCCGCTGCAGTGAGGTCCATTACATGATATTTCCCGACAAGCCGGCCGCGTTCATGTAACGGATATGCAGTAAGAATTCAATTACATGAATCTTTTCTTTATCTGCTGATTTTTATTGAAGAATTGTTGGTGATCATTTGCTGATTACATAAAGGCAGAAATAATCTGCCTGCCTTTATGTAAGCGGCCGTAGATGAAAAGAAATACAAGAAGCAAAATGGGCCAGATCTGTCATGCCCGGCAGGTCTGGCCCATGGCGTTACATAAATAAGATGTGTAATTCCTTGCTCTTATGTATTTCATTTGAATAAACAAGAACCTGTTACATGAAAATATTTGATATGGAGCGAGGCTCATGTATCTGAAATCCCGGCCCGCATCTTTTACATAAAGCCCGGATTCTGAGAACGATTTTGATGTAATTGGCAAAACTGCCGCAAACTGCCGCAGAAACGCCGCACAGCAAATACTTACACCATTGGACATTTTCCGGCTGTAGGCTCAATATGAGAGGCTTAAAAGCTTAAAATGTGACAATAGAACCGTCCCCTTGTCACATTGCCGGGAGAACCGTCCCCCTGGCAACTCCCCTTGGCAACTCCCCGGCGGTTCCTGCTGCGCTCAATGATTGACATTCTGTACAAAAATTGGTAAAATTGACTCTGTATGTGGAGGTTTTATGAAAGCTTCAATGTTGTTGTCCGGAACGGAATATCGTGTGCTTCAGGGCACAGAGGACGCGGAGGTCGGCGGGGTCAGCAGAGATAACCGGAAAGCTGTTCCCGGAGATCTTTTTATCTGTACTAAGGGCGCCAGATTCGACACTCACGATGACGCGGTGGTCCAGGCACTGTATGACCAGGGGATCCGGGCGTTTGTCGCGGAGAAGGAGATCCGGTGTCCGGATGACGCCTCTGTGTTTCTGGTGAAGAATACCCGGGCCGCAGGCGCGTTTATCTACGCCGCGCTGAACGGAAATCCTGCAAAACGGATGACGATGATCGGTATTACGGGATCAAAGGGAAAGACGACTACGACCCATATGCTGGCGGAGATCCTCAGGGCCGCCGGGCATACTGTCGGTACCATCGGAACGAACGGCGCCATGTACGCGGGGGAGATGCATGAACTCGCGAATACGACGCCGGATTACGATGAGATGCAGATGTATCTCAGGAAGATGCTGGAGGCCGGCTGTGATACCGCGGTCGTCGAGGTTTCTTCCCAGGGCATGAAGCTGCACCGCGCGGATGGTTTTATCTTTGATTATGCGGTCTGGCTCAATATTCAGGAAGGCGACCACATCGGCCCGAATGAGCATGAGAGCTTTGAGGACTACATGTTCTGCAAGGCGGAGCTTCTGAATCACGCGCGCGTCAGGCTCGCGTACCGCAACGACCCCTTTACGGAGGCGTTCATCAAATATGTGAACGGTCCGGTGGAGTGGTTCGGCAGCAGTCCGGATTGCGATTACATTGCGCTGGAGATCGAAAAGACCTTCGATGAAGAGACGCGCCTTCCCGGGATCAGGTTCCGCGCGGGCGGGCGGCTGGATACGGAGATCCGGAGCAATTTCCCGGGCACCTTCAATACCTGGAACGCTCTGGCAGCCTGCGCGGTGGCGGATCATATGGGCGTTACGCCGGAGCAGATGAACCGGGGCCTTCAGGACGTCCATATCAAGGGCCGTGATGATCTGGTCTACCGCGGGAAGTTTTCGGTCTGTGTGGATTTCGCTCATAACGGCGCCAGCACCTGGAGCCATCTTTCCGCTCTTCGGGAGTACCGGCCGAAGCGGCTGGTCTGCGTGTTCGGCGCGGACGGGAACCGCAGCAAGGGCCGGCGGTACGGCATGGGAGAAGCAGCGGGAACTCTGGCGGATTTCTCCATTGTGACGTCAGGCCACAACCGCTGGGAGACTTTTGAGCAGATCCTTGCAGATACGGAAGTAGGGCTCCATAAAGCACCTCATCCGAATTACATCGCCATCAAGGACCGCAGAGAGGCCATCCGCTACGCGATCGAGCATGCGGAGGAAGGCGATCTGATCACCATCATCGGCCTGGGGCATGAGACCTGGCAGGAGGAGATGGGCGTGAAACGGCATCATTCTGATACGGAATACGTACAGACGGTGCTCCGTGAACTGGGATTAATGAATTGAAGAAAAGGGACTGGACATGAATAAGAAACCGGTAAACGGCATGAGGGATATCCTGCCGGCAGAAATGAAGATCCGTGATTATGTGCTCCGCGTGATCCGGGAGACCTACAGAGACTTCGGCTTTACGGAGATCGAGACGCCTTGTGTGGAAAGCATCGAAAACCTTTCCAGCAGGCAGGGCGGCGAAAATGAAAAGCTGATCTTTAAGATCATGAAGAGGGGAGAAAAACTGAACCTTCAGACCGCGCAGTCGGAAGGCGACCTGGTGGACAGCGGCCTCCGTTACGATCTGACCGTACCGCTTTCCCGGTACTTCGCGAATCATCAGGCGGATCTTCCGAAGCCCTTCAAGGCTCTTCAGATCGGACCCGTATGGCGCGCGGAACGCCCTCAGAAGGGACGCTTCCGCCAGTTCTACCAGTGTGATATCGATATCTTCGGTGACGGCACGAACCTGGCGGAAACAGAACTGATCCTTGCCATGAGCACGGTGCTTTCCAGGATCGGCTTCAGGAATTTCAATATCCGCATCAATGACCGGCGGATCCTGAAGGCAATGGCAGCCTGCTCCGGACTTTCGGAGGACAGCTATGACGAGATCTTCATCGCGCTGGACAAGCTGGACAAGATCGGAGAAGAAGGCGTCGCGAAGGAACTCCTTGCCCTGGGAATGGAGGAAGAGGCGGTCAGCAGGTATCTTGAACTGTTCCGCTCCGTGGACGGAGTGGAAGGGACGAGAGCCGTGGACACCCTCGCCGCGTCCCTGGGCGGCGCGCTGGATCCCGCGGTTGCCGAAAACATGAAGCAGATCTTCGAACTGGTCCTTGCGGCATCCACCGTGCCCTTTGATCTGATTTTTGATCCCACCCTGGTCCGCGGCATGGGCTACTATACCGGCCCCATCTTTGAGATCGCGGTACCGGAATTCGGTTCCTCTGTGGGCGGCGGCGGCCGCTATGATGAAATGGTAGGCAGATTCGCCGGACAGCCTACCCCGGCCTGCGGCTTCTCCATCGGCTTCGAACGGATCATTACGATCCTGATGGAGAATGGATTTGAGATCCCGGGCAGCAAGGAAAAGACAGCGCTTCTTCTGGAGCGCGGACTGTCTCCGGAAAAGACCGCGGCAGCCCTGAAAGACGCGCAGCAGCTCCGGGCGGAGGGAAGGCAGGTCCTGACGGCCTCCATGATCAAGAACCGGAAGTTCCAGAAGGAACAGCTGGCAGCGGAAGGATATCTCGATATCCGCGAATATTATGAAAACCCAATAGAAAGATAAGGCAGGCGTGAAAATGGAAAGAGTATATTTAAAAGACGTAAGAGAGCATCTGAATGAGGAGATCCTTGTACAGGGCTTTGTCGAAAATTTCAGGAATGCCAGCTCCATGGCATTCATCGTCCTGAAGGACATTACCGGAAAGCTTCAGATCACTATTGAGAAGGCAAAGCTGCCGGAGCTGGCGGAGACTGTGGCGCCCCTTACCGGCGATTCTGTCATTTCCGTCATCGGCACGGTGTATGAAAGCGAATATGTGAAGCTGAACGGCCTGGAAATGATCCCGAAGGAGATCAAGATCGAATCCATCGCAGCGGCCCTGCCCATCCAGCGTGAAGAGATCCCCGCGACCAAGAAGAAAGCGGCTGTACCCCGTTCGTCCATTGACGAGCGTCTGGATTACCGCTGGATCGATCTCCGTACGGATAAGAACCAGCTGCTGTTCCGCGTACAGACGGAAATGATGCGCGCGCTCCGTACGTTCTGCATCGAGCACGGTTTTATGGAGATCCATACGCCGAAGCTGATCGGCGCGGCTTCCGAGTCCGGTTCCGAGGTGTTCGAGGTCAAGTATTTTGACAGAAACGCGTACCTGGCCCAGAGTCCCCAGTTCTATAAGCAGATGGCAATGGCGGCCGGCTTTGACCGGATCTTTGAGACCGGTCCCGTGTTCCGGGCGGAGAAATCCTATACCAGCAAACATACCACGGAGTTCACAGGTTTCGATATCGAGTTCAGCTATATCACTTCCTTCCGCGACGTGATGAAGATGGAAGAGGACCTGCTGACGGATATGCTGGAGAATGTGTCCGCGAAATACGGCGATGCAATTGCCGAGAACTTCGGCCTTCCAGTGGTCGTTCCGAAAAAGCCCTTCCCGGTGGTAACGCTTGCGGATCTTTACAAAGGACTGGAAGAGGACTACGGCTATACCGTTCCGGATTCGGAAAAGGGCGATCTGACCACAGACGCGGAGCGGCTGAGCTACGACTGGGTGAAGAAGCATTATGACCACGAGTTCCTGTTTGTAACGGATTACAGCGCGGAAAAGCGCGCTTTCTACCACATGCGGGATGAAAACGGTGTTCCCCAGGGCTACGACCTGATCTGGCGCGGCACGGAGATCACCACCGGCGCGCAGCGTGAACATCGTTATGATGTGCTGAAACAGCAGGCGGAAGAAAAGGGCCTGAAGGATGACGTGGCGTTCTATCTGGAATTCTTCAAATACGGCTGCCCGCCCCACGGCGGATTCGGCCTCGGCCTGGACCGCCTGACGATGCTTCTTGTGGGGATGCACATCAATGAGGCGATGTTCCTGTTCAGAAGCCCGAAGCGTCTGACACCGTAAGTACTGAGACTGTCGGCTGCCGGGGCGGAAGGCGTCAGGCTCCGGCATCGTATACCAAAAAGGAGAAATACTCCGGAAGGGATAAGCATGGAAGCGATCAGAAAGATCATTGAAAACGGCGAAGCAGTTCTGGGACTGGAATTCGGTTCCACGAGGATCAAGGCAGTGTTGATTGACAAGGACCATAATCCTGTGGCGTCCGGGGATCATTCCTGGGAAAATACGCTGCTGGACGGCATCTGGACCTACTCCATGGAGGAGGTGTGGACCGGGCTCAGAGAGTGCTACAGCGCGCTGAAAAAGGATGTTTTCGAGAAATACGGCGTGGTCCCGAAGACCTTTGCCGCCATCGGATTTTCCGCGATGATGCACGGCTATCTGGCTTTTGATAAAGAGGAGAACCTCCTGGTCCCCTTCCGGACCTGGCGGAATACGATTACACAGGAAGCTGCGGCAAAGCTTTCCGAAGCGCTTCAGTTCAATATTCCGCAGCGCTGGAGCATCGCGCATGTGTACCAGGCGATGTTAAACAGGGAGCCGCATGTAAAGGACGTGGAGCACGTCTATACGCTGGCCGGATATATCCACTACAAAATGACCGGAAAACGGGTCGTGGGTGTAGGCGAGGCTTCCGGCATGTTCCCCATTGATCCTGAGACCGGAGACTACGATTCCCGTATGGCGGAGATCTTCGACCGGATGGCGGCGGAAGCCGGATATCCGTATCATCTCCGGGCGCTTTTCCCGGAAGTGCTTCCCGCGGGAGCGGAAGCCGGCTTCCTTACGGAAGAAGGTGCGCGCCTTATGGATCCCGAGGGAGATCTTCAGGCCGGCATTCCGCTGTGCCCGCCGGAGGGCGACGCGGGAACCGGTATGGCTGCCACGAACAGCGTCCGTGTCCGTACCGGCAATGTTTCCGCAGGTACTTCTGTCTTCTCCATGATCGTTCTGGAGAAGCCCATGAAGAGCTATTACGAAGAGATCGATATCGTGACCACGCCGGACGGCATGCCGGTGGCGATGGTCCACTGCAATAACTGTACGTCCGACCTGAATGCCTGGGTGCAGATCTTTAAAGAGAATCTGGAACTGATGGGTGTCCAGGTGAATATGGACGAATTATATGAAAAGCTGTACACGAATGCGCTTCAGGGCGATCCGGACTGCGGCGGCGTCATGGCCTATAACTATGTATCCGGTGAAGCGATCACGCGGATCGCGGAAGGCCGTCCGATGATCGTCCGGACTCAGGACGCGAAGTTTGACCTGGCGAATCTGATGCGCGCGAATCTGTACAGCGCATTTGCCACGCTGAAGCTGGGGAATGATATTCTGGCGCGCGAGGAGCAGGTACAGGTCGATGCCTTATACGGACACGGCGGGATCTTCCGGACCAGAGGGGTCGCGCAGCAGTTCCTTGCGGACGCGCTGCACGCGCCGGTATCCGTCATGGAGACCGCGGGCGAGGGCGGTCCCTGGGGAATGGCGCTTCTTGCGTCCTATATGGTCAACCGGAAGGAGGGCGAAAACCTCGCGGACTTCCTTTCTGACCGTGTATTCAAAGGCAGCGCCGGAAGCACACTTGAGCCGGATGAAGCCGGCATGCGCGGATTTGACGCTTTCGCGGCAAAATACCGCGCCGGACTCGCGGCAGAACGCGCGGCAGTGGAAACGCTCTGAGAAAGACAGACGCGTTTCGGAATTTAGAATATTGTCCTGAAGAGGAAAGGGGTAATATGCTTGAGCAACTGAAAAAAGACGTATATGAAGCCAATATGGAGCTTGTGGAAAAAGGCCTGGTCATTTATACCTGGGGCAATGTGAGCGGGATCGACCGCGCCTCGGGCCTTGTGGTGATCAAACCCAGCGGAGTGGACTATGACGTCCTTTCTCCGGAAGATATGACCGTGGTGGATCTTGAAGGAAATATCGTGGAGGGCAGGTACAAGCCTTCTTCGGATACCGCGACGCATCTTGCGCTGTACAAGGCGTATCCGGAGCTTGGCGGGGTCGTGCATACCCATGCGGTCTATTCGGTGGTCTTCGCCCAGGCGGGTCTTCCGGTCCCGGCGCTGGGAACGACGCACGCGGATTATTTCCACGGAGATATTCCCTGCACAAGGGCGCTTACGGCAGATGAGATCAATGGCGAGTATGAAGCCAATACCGGCAGTGTGATCATCGAGACCATCGGCGGCAGGGACCCGATGGAGGTGCCGGGCATACTGGTCCGGAATCACGGCCCCTTTGCCTGGGGAAAGACTGCTTCAGGCGCCGTATATAATGCGGTGGTCCTGGAAAAGGTCGCCGAAATGGCCTACCGTACCCTGACGCTCAAGCCGGACGCGCTTCACGCGCCTCTTTATCTCCTGGACAGACATTATTACAGAAAGCACGGCGCAAATGCCTATTACGGGCAGGGGGCGAATGAAGATCATTGACCTTTGCGCCGCCAGGCAGGAGAAATCAATGAGTATCTATCTGATCGATTATGAAAATGTACATGAAAGCGGGCTTTCGGGGGTCGTGGACCTTCCGGACGGCGACCGGGTCATCGTATTTTACGGTGATAAGATCAAGTCGATCTCTTTCGATGTGCATGTACAGATGATGAATTCCAAAGCAGTTGTGGAATTTATTGAAACGCATAAAACTGCAAAGAATTACCTGGATTTCCAGCTGAGCACTTACCTGGGATTTCTGATCGGCCGGGGCAGCAATGAGGATCTGGTGATCGTCAGCCATGACACCGGTTTTGACAGTGTAGTGGACTTCTGGAAGGAACGGGGAAAGAATATCTGCAGGAGAGAAAACATTTCCGAGATCCGGCCGGCAGTGCAGGAACCTGTTCATGAAAAACAGGAAAAGACGGAAAACAAAAAGCCTTCAGGAAGCGCGCGGCAGAAAAAGAATACGGCGCAGAAGGCTAAGAATCCTGCGGAAAATACGCAGAAGCCTAAGAATCCTGCAGAAACCGCGCAGAAGACCAGGAATCCTGCGGAAAATACGCAGAAGGCTAAGAGCCTTGCGGAAAATACGCAGAAGGCCAAGAGCCCTGCGGAAACCGAGCAGAAGCCGAAGGCGGCGCCGCGGCCGCTGCAGCCAGCTGTGGACCTTGCTGCGGAAGCCGGGGAGCCGGTAAAGGCAGAACAGGAGGCAGCGGAGGAAAGCACTGTAAAGGAAAAGAAACCGGAGACCCAGAAAAAGCCGGATCTTCCGGAGGCTTACAGAAAAAAAGTACGCGCCGCTCTCCGCTCGGACAAACTTTCCTCAGGAAATTATACGACCATTTACCGCGCAATCAGCGGAAGCAAGGATAAGCTGAGCCTGAATAATACGCTGGTCAAGGCGTACGGAAGCGAAAAGGGCGGCGAAGTATATAACCGCATCCGGGATATTTTTGCGGAATACCAGGCTTCACTGGCGGCGCAGCGCTGACACAGCCCGGAGATGAAACTGAGTGATGATGGAAGATGAGAGAGAGCGGTATCAAAGAGCTCAAAGAAAACGTCTCAGAAATGACCTGGAACGCATGGAAGCGGGAGAGGCTCCGGAAATGCCGGAAGCAGGCTCTTCCGTTTACAGCCGTCCGGGCGCCCCGGGAGACCGGGTATCCGGCACAGGCCCTGTGCTTCCGCACCTGAGGGAACTGAGACCGGAGGATTATCCGCCGGAGGACCGCTTTTCAGACAGGATACCGCCGCCGGAGCATCCGGTTCCGCCTGAAGTAAAACGGAAACGGAGAGGCGGCGGCATCCTGCTGAAGCTTTTTACAGCGCTGATTTTGCTTCTTTTCGCCGCCGGGATCCTGCTGTTCGCGGCAGTCTATTACTTTTCCTCCAAGGCGGAATATGAGCCTTATCCGGCCATTCAGGAAGAAGCCTCCTGGAATCTTCCGGCAGCCGGAAAAGAAAATGTACTCAACATCCTTCTGATCGGAACGGACGCGAGGACAAAGGATGAAGACAGCCGTTCCGACGCTTTGATCCTCTGCTCCATCTGCCCTGAGAAGAAGCAGATCGTACTGATCTCCATTCTGCGGGATTCTTATACGGAGATCCCCGGATACGGAAGAAACCGCATCAATCACGCGTATCAGATGGGCGGTGCGAAACTGCTTGCGGAAACCATTGAAATGAACTTCCATATCCGCATTGATCATTACGTCAAGGTGGATTTCTTCTCCTTTGTGGATATCATTGACAGCCTGGGCGGCGTGGATGTGGAGATCACGGAGGAAGAGGTGCGGTATCTGAACGCGTATCTCTGTGATGTGAACCTTTTGACCGGACGTCCCGCTGAAGAAGATTTTCTGAGCGCCGGAGGCATGTACCGGCTGACCGGGCGGCAGGCTCTGGCGTATTCGCGGATACGCTATATCGGAACAGACTTCGGCAGGACCGGGAGACAGCGGACCGTGCTTCAGGCAGCTGTACGCGCCGCGAAGCGTTCTCCCTTCCGGGGAATTGCAGCGCTTCGGACGATCATGCCAGCCATCGTTACGGATATGACGGAAATGGATCTGACGCTTCAGGCGATGCGGATCCCTCTGCTTCTCGGATATCAGATCACAGAAGACAGGATCCCGTATGACGGGACCTGGTGGAACGATACGATGCCGAACGGGCAGGAGGTGCTGAACATGGACTTTGGCAGGACCTCGCAGATCCTTCGGGAAAGGCTTTATCAGAAACCCTGAAAAAAAGAACCCCGCGGTCAGCGGGGTTCCTTTTTTCAGCTGCCGGCTTCGTCTTCTCCGGTATCCAGCAGTTCTTCTATGGCGGTGACTCTCCGGAGCCGGAACAGTCTGGAATACACTGCGATGGCGATCATGATGAGACCGGACAGGACTGAAATCAGCAGGCCCGGGATCAGCCAGGGCGTCTGGAAGGAAAATTCCAGCTCGTGATATCCCATGCTGAGATCAACGCCGATGTACGCGTCTTTGATATTCATGATCTGCGTTTCCTCGCCGTCCACCTTGACTGTCCAGCCCTTTTCATAAGGGATCGACGTCATAAGCGTTCCGCCTTCCATCGCCTCGATATGGGCTTTGACGTGCGTATCGTCGTAGGAATCCACGATCATCGGGCACCGGGCGAAGGCGACATAGATCGTATTCATGTACTCTTCATGGAAGAGGTACAATGAGGGTTCAACGAGTTTGGTGCTGTTATCCTCACTGTTATAGAAGGTGATCATTTCATCCTGTTCCACCCAGCCGATATCCAGCACGTAGCCGCGGCCGAGATTGTCGAACTTTTTGCTGAAGGTGCCGTGGGTGACGGTCACTGCCCTCGGACCACTGACAGGGATGTACACATAATAGAATCCGGGTTCTGAAACCGTCATCGTCACATAGGCGGAAGCGGCGTACTCCGGCGTAACGTTTTCAAAAAGATCATATACTCCGGATACCAGCCCGGCCAGCTGGTTCTGATTTTCCAGAGGAGTCGCGGCCAGGTTCGCCCAGGAGGGCAGTATGCTGTATCCCAGCATATATCCCAAAGGAAGCGTGTAGTTGTTTTCGTACACATAAACCGGATCTTTAGAGGCGTACAGCTGCCGCCAGCTTCCCGTTTTTTCCAGGGGCGAGGTGGCGATGGAATACCGGACGCCCATCAGCATATTGGTGAAAGGCGTCTGCCCGGTGGAACCGTAGGCATTCGTGGACGCCTCCAGGCCGAGGTTCGTGTAGAACGCGGTCAGTTTCGCGTTGGCTGTGGAGGAAAAAGTGGAGATCGTTTTATATCCCAGCCAGGCACCGTCGTTTTTGGTACGGTTCGCCAGTTTTTCCATCCGGTAGAAGCCGCTGCCGCCCGGTTCCCGGGCGATCATTTCTTCGATCTCGTGGACTCCCTCGTCATACATGACGTAATCCGAACGCCTGACGGTGGGGACGGAGGTCACGCTGGTATTCATGCAGACCTCGATGGAAGCCAGTGTCAGCGCCGCCACCAGGAGGATATCTTTATACACGCGCCCTCTGCG
>CADCQD010000319.1 GCA_902803485.1 uncultured Eubacteriales bacterium
ATTTGATGAACTCGGTCAGCGTCGCGGGATCTACCATGGACTTCTGTCCCATATCCTTCTCCAGCTGGTACAGCTGCTGGTTCTGGATCAGGTAGATCTGGTTCACGCTGTTGCTCATGACCTTGTTGTTCCACTTTTTACAGCCGCCGGTATAGATCAGGATCCTGACGTTTTCGCCGAACTTCGCGGAAAGCATTTCCTGCATATCCTTGGTTCCGCAGCCGTACTTGGACTCCAGGTCGGTGCCGCACATATAGACCATGATGGTGACCTGGTCCTGGCCGTTGCCTTTGAGCTGGGTATATTTCGCGCGGACCACAGGATCTGTGGAGACCGCAGTGTTCAGCGTGTTCGTATTCACACTCTCCTGGTCCCAGGTATTATACGCGGAGCTCACAGGAGTGCTGGGATTCGGATTGGTATTCGTAGTTCCCGCAGCCTCAGAGATCCCCGTAAAGGAACCCGAGCCGGAGCCGGAAAGAAGCGCCGCCAGGATCGACTGGATATCGTCCGAGTAATATGTGGCGTCCGGGTCTACAGGGATGGTCTCGTCCGGAAGCGTATACGCTTCAGATCCGGATTCCGCCTGCTGCGTCTGGGTCTCCGTCTGCGCGGGCTGTGTCTGCGCGGGCTGCGTCTGTGTCTGGGCAGGCGTCGCGGACGTATCATTCGCTACCGGAAGATTCTGTGAATCATCCCCGTACTGCGGTGTCCCGCTGTTGCACATCTTCGAAAGAAGGCTGATGATAATGATCGCTGCTACGATAAACAGGATCAGCTTCAGAAGACTCATCTTCTTACCGCCGCCGGAGCTGCCGGAAGAACCGGAAGAACCGCCGCCGAAAAGGTTCGTAACAGGCGTGCCGCCGCCGGAACCGCCGGAACCTGCGCTGCCGCCCGTGCCGCCGGAGCTCTGCTGCTGGCTGCCGCCGCCCAGGAGATCCGCAAGACCGGAAAGACCGGAGCCCTGCTGTGACTGCTGCTGGGACTGCTGCTGTTGACCTCCGCCTAAGAGATCCGCAAGACCGGAAAGACCGGAGCCCTGCTGCGACTGCTGCTGTTGCTGCTGCCCGCCGCCCAGGAGATCCGCAAGACCCGAAAGGCCGGAACCCTGCTGTGACTGTTGCTGTTGCTGCTGCCCGCCGCCCAGGAGATCCGCAAGGCCGGAAAGGCCGGAGCCCTGCTGTGACTGCTGTTGTTGCTGCTGTCCGCCGCCCAGGAGGCTCGCAAGGCCCGAAAGGCCGGAGCTTTGCTGCTGTTGCTGCTGACCGCCGCCCAGGAGACTCGAAAGATCCACACCGCCGGACTGCTGCGGCTGTGACTGCTGGCCGCCGGCCATGCCGGAAATAGAGACCAGATCGTCCAGAAGTCCGCGGTCGTTCGCGTCATCTGCTGCGCTCTGTCCCTGTCCGGGCTTCGCTCCCTGGCCGGAGGGCCTTACACCGGCGCCGGAAGGCTTCACGCCGGCTGCCTTTTCTTTCGCTGCCTTTTCGGCTGCCGCTGCCTGCGCTTTCGCCTGTTCGGGATCTACACCGGTATTGTTCTCGCCTCTGCCGCCGGTGCCCACAGGGCCGGTACCGAGGCCTTCACCTCTGCGATGGAGATTGCCGTCGCCTTCCGTGACTTTAACGTCACGTCCGCTTTTCTTTTTCACTGCCATAAATCCACCCCGCTTTTACTGCTCATTCACTCTTGTTCCTGAAGCGCTCGCTCTGCTCCGCGATCAGATTCATATCCTCAAAGTAGTCGATCCTCATCGCCTTCTTTACGTCGGAAAGGGTCTCTGCCGCAGCCTCGCGTGCCTTCTCTGTGCCGGCTTTCAGGATATCATAGACGCCGGCAATATCCTTTTCGTACTCTTTGCGTCTTGCGCGGATCGGTTCCAGCTCCGCCTGCAGGATGTTGTTCAGGAATTTCTTTACCTTCACGTCTCCCAGGCCGCCCCGCTGGTAATGCGCCTTCAGTTCATCCAGATCCGCGTATTCCGGAAGGAACAGGCCGAAGTGCTCCGGCTTGCAGAACGCGTCCAGGTAGGTAAATACCGTATTGCCTTCCAGATGGCCGGGATCGGAAACCTGAAGATGCAGAGGATCCGTATACATGCTCATGATCTTCTTGCGCACTTCATCCGCGGTCTCAGAAAGATAGATGCAGTTTCCCAGGGATTTGCTCATTTTCGCTTTGCCATCCGTACCGGGCAGCCGCATGCAGGCCTCGTTGTCCGGAAGCAGCGCTTCCGGCTCCACCAGGACCTCATCGTAAATGGTGTTGAATTTGTGCACGATCTCACGGCACTGCTCCAGCATGGGCAGCTGGTCCTCGCCCACGGGCACCGTAGTCGCTTTGAACGCGGTGATGTCCGCGGCCTGGCTGATGGGATAGCAGAAGAATCCCACCGGGATGCTGGTTTCAAAATTCCGCATCTGGATCTCAGACTTCACTGTAGGATTCCGCTGAAGCCGGGAGACCGTGACCAGGTTCATATAGTAGAAGGTCAGTTCTGTCAGTTCCGCGATCTGGGACTGGATCAGGATATTGGTCTTTGCCGGGTCCAGGCCTGCGGAAAGGTAATCCAGCGCCACCTCAATAATGTTCTGCCGTACCTTTTCCGGATTGTCAAAGTTGTCTGTCAGCGCCTGGGCATCCGCGATCATGATAAAGATCTTATCGAATTCGCCGGAGTTCTGGAGTTCCACACGCCGTCTGAGTGATCCGACGTAATGTCCCACATGGAGTCTGCCCGTGGGGCGGTCGCCGGTCAGGATGATTTTCTGCATCTTACTGTTCCTCTTTCGTTACAATATTTAAATGATTTTGTCGCCAAAAGCAGATTAGTTCGTATAATCGTTAATTTGTTGCCAAAAGCAGATCAATTCGTATAATTGTCAAAATAGCCCTGCACCAGGACGACAGGCGTGCCCTTGTCGCCGGAGCCGGAAGTCAGGTCGCAGAGAGAACCGATCAGGTCCGTCAGCTGCCGGGGCGTGGTGCCTTCCGATGCCATCTGGCCCTTCAGGTTCGCGTCCTTTTCACGGATGGACGCTGAAATGGCTTCCTTTAACGCGTCGCCGGAAAGATTGCTGAAATCATTATCCGCCAGATACTTCAGCTTCAGCTCGTTGGGTGTGCCGACCAGCCCGTCCGTAAAGAAGGGAGAGACCACCGGGTCCGCCAGCTCCCAGATCTTGCCCTGGGGATCCTTGAATGCGCCGTCGCCGTAGATCATCACTTCCACATGCTTTCCTGAGGCGTCCAGGATCTGCTTCTGCACTTCGTCCACCAGTCCCTGGCTTGCCCGCGGGAACAGCTTGACCTTGTCTTCCGTAGCCTTGTTGGAACCCAGAAGGCCATAGAGTTCATTATAGCCGCTGCCGTTGACAGGTGCCGTCATCAGGTCGTCCAGACCCAGGACCACCTTCGCGCCCAGGCCCTTCAGGATGCGTTTTGTGCGCTTTCTGGTGTGGATATCACAGTTGATCACCACGTCCGTATAGTCCAGGATGGACTTTGCCTGATTCGCGAATACGATCTGGCACTCCGCGCCGCAGCTTTCCACCAGATCCTTATAATATGCCACATAATCCACGTCCGTGAAGGGATGGCGGTTTTCGCCGAAGAGTTCACGGTACTTTTCAAGAGTCAGCACGTCCGAATAAGGATTTACGCCGGCTTCATCGATCTTATCCAGAGAGACCAGCTCATTGCCCACTTCATCGCTGGGATAGCTCAACATCAGGACGATCTTCTTCGCGCCCATGGCGAAGCCCCTGAGGCAGATCGCGAAACGGTTTCTGGAAAGGATCGGGAAGATCACACCCACGGTGTCCCCGCCGGTCTTCGCGCGGACGTCTGCCGCAATATCGTCTACTGTGCAGTAATTGCCCTGTGCGCGCGCCACTACAGATTCCGTAACCGCGATCACGTCCCGGTCGCGCAATGCAAACCCTTCAGATTCCGCTGCTAAAAGCACGCTCTCAGAAACGATCTTTGCCAGATCATCGCCCTCGCGGATGATAGGGCAGCGGATACCACGTGAAACTGTACCAACTCTTCTCTCGTTTTCCATAATTGCTCCTCTCTGAATGGGCCGGGCAGATCTTGCTGCCGCGGACCTGTGAATAAACCTGTATATTTATGAACATCCCGAAGATCCGGGAATGTTTTTCAGATGATAACTGCCCGCCCCGCGTTTCCGGTGACTCCCCCTGTCAGGGCGCCTAGTACCGTCCTACGTTCGGGACGATCTGGCTGATCAGGTTTTTAAAGGATTCCACCGTCAGCGGAATGGCGGTATTCACAGCCACACGCGCCGGGCTTGTGATCATGACCGGGATGCCGGAAGTCGCGGCGATCTCATTGGTGAACTGATCCAGCCGGTAGACCCAGGTGGCGGCGTATCCCGGAAGATAGTGGTGCACGGTAAACTCCTCCCAGAGATCCGACACACGCGTACCATAGCCGTCCTTTGTGACCGATACATGGGCAATGCCGCCCAGCATGCTGTAATTATAGAACTGCAGGGAAACATAATTTCCCAGAGAATAGAACACCGGTGCCGTACGGCCGTTGTCCGCGGTCACCTCCTGCACTTCCTGGATGCAGTGGGAATGTCC
>CADCQD010000320.1 GCA_902803485.1 uncultured Eubacteriales bacterium
ATATAACCCGGGAAATCCAGCCGGACCTCCTTTACGGATCCGCCGCAGGAATCCTGCAGCTCACTTTGTTCTTCCGGTACGGATCCGCCACAGGACTTCTGATACGCATCCCGATTCTCCGGAAGCTGGATATAGGTGTGCGCCAATGGATATTCCCAGCTGGAGGGCTGGCTGATGAAGGCTCCCTCGTATTCGTCTGTCAGATGCAGGCCCATCGCCTCCAGGATCCGGCATTCATTCCGCGGCTCTCCATCCTCGGTCAAAACGCCCGGGCAGCCGGTGACTACCAGGTTCTTTCCTTTGCGGATCAGAGAAAGAATGGTATCGATCTCCTGATCGGACATGGCCTGGATGTCCGGAAGGATCAGGGTGTCATAACGGTCCTCATATCGGAGAAGATCCCGGATATTCAGCGGAAGGAACGGGATCCGGGCCTCATGAAGCGCGGAAAGGATGCCGCGCCAGGGGTAAGCCACCCGTTCCCGGACCTGGTCCCTGCCGTAGAAGACGGCATTGTCCTGGCTCCAGACCACGGCCACATTGGCGAGATTTGTTCTGTCGTACAGCCATTTCTCGTTTTCTGCGTGCCACCGGAAGAAGGGAACCGGCGTTTCAAACTGGCGCTTGTCTCTGGTGCCGCCGCCAATGTGGTGATACCAGGGGGAGATGCCGCCGGCTGCGCCGGAGACGGTCCACATCCGGGTTTCTTCGTAGGGATTGGCGCTGAGCCTGAATGTGCGGTCGCCGCGGACATAATTCGCGAGGCTTTCCGGAATGATCAGGTCCTCCCGGGACGCGAGATGCAGAAGATCTCCGTTCTCATGGTTCTGCTCAAAGCCGTTCAGCATGTCCCGGCTCTGATGGTCCGTGAAGACAAATTCGGAGCGGGAGAGCAGTTCATGGACGTCCGCAAGTGAAGTATCCGACGGGTCCGCGTTGATCATACCGAACCAGAGGCAGTCCGGCCCGCCCGCTGCTTTTGTGGTCTCATTGAACAGGTCCCAGTTTTCCGTCCGTACCTTCATGCTCCAGCGGATCCATTTCCGGTAGACGGGATTCTCAAAGTCCGGTGCTTCCGGAAGGGGAAGCCCGGTATCCTGAAGGAACCTTTTGCGGCAGTTTTCGCAGTAGCAGATCTGATCCCGGCCCACGCCCTTCCAGCTGTTGTCGGCGAAACCTGCGGGATGATATCGTTCAATGATCTCCGTAAGCACCGCGGGGATATATTTTTTATAATAGTCGCTGTTTACACAGGAAAAATACCTGCCCTGGGAGGTCATATACCGGCCGTCTTTGTCCACACAGAACCAGTCCGGATGCTCACGGACAAATTCCTCCGTGGCGCGGTTGATATCCATGCGGGCGATGACGGTCAGGCCTTCCGCCTCCGCGGCTTCCGCGAATTCCTTATAATAATCCTTGTCTCCCAGGGTGGCGGCCCGGTACTGAAGGCCGAATTTACTGGGATAATAAGCTACGATGCCGCCGCAGTTCACAATGACGCCCTGGATGCGGGTGCGTTTCCACTGTTCGCGCCAGAAGTCAATGTTATTGCGCGCGGGATCATCCTCTGTGAGATTCGTCTGTCCCCAGCGCTTCACCCGCCTGTACCAGGGGAGCGGGGCGGAGCCGCCGGATGCCTGATCCGTATTGTAATCGTTGTTCAGTATAGTCATAGAGCCTCCTGATAACAGAAACGGAGCTGCGGCACCGCCCCGGCAAAACCTGCCGTTTCCGCGATGCGCAGCTCCTGATGATTCATAAATGATTCAGGCGATCACTGCCCGGTGGTAGACTTTTTTACCTTTCCGGATCTTTACGCCTTCTTTGAACGCGTCCTTCGGGACCATATATCCGATGTCAGAGACCGCGGCGCCGTCAATGGAAACGCCTCCCTGGGTCACCAGGCGTCTGGCTTCGCTCTTGCTTGCGGCCAGCTTCAGCCGTACCATCAGATCCATGATGTTGATGCCTTCTTCCGGAACGTCCGCGTCCGCGAATTCCGTGGTGGGCATATGGGTATCATCGCCAGCGCCGGAGAACAGGGCATGAGAAGCATCCCTGGCCTTGACCGCTTCTTCCTCGCCGTGCACCAGCTTCGTCAGCTCATACGCGAGGATCTCTTTCTTTTCATTGATGCGGCTGCCGTCCCAGGCATCCATCGCCTCGATCTCATCAAGCGGGATGAAGGTGAGCATACGGATGCAGTTCATAACGTCCGCGTCGTCCACGTTCCGCCAGTACTGGAAGAACTCAAAGGGAGAAGTCTTCTCCGCATCCAGCCAG
>CADCQD010000321.1 GCA_902803485.1 uncultured Eubacteriales bacterium
GATCAGGGCAAAGATCCCCGTCCGGTCTTTACCGGCGGTACAGTGCCAGAGCACGCCCTTTTCCCTGGGCTTAAGGAGATACTGAAGCAGTTTTTTCTGCTGCTCCATCGCGAAACCGCTGCCTGCCAGATGTTCATAAGTCTTTACCATATAGCCCAGCGCCTGCTCCGGATCCGCCACGTAACGCATAAACGCGTCCCGGTCGGCATCTTTCTCCCGGCTGACACCCTCAGTAATGGTCTGAAGGAACGGAAGATGCCAGTTCCGTACACCCGGGATCTCAGGGTCCGGCTTCTCCAGGATCTCCCCTTCCGTCCTGAAATCCGCCACAAGCTCCAGCATGACTGCAAGCTTTTCCAGATCCGAAGGACCGGCTCCGTACAGATTTCCGCCCCGGATCAGTTTTCCTCTTACGATTTTACTTCCATCCCCCGCGGAAAGGCCGCCAAGATCACGGAAATTGCGCAGATCATCAAAAACG
Source organism: uncultured Eubacteriales bacterium (assembly GCA_902803485.1). GTDB lineage: Bacteria > Bacillota > Clostridia > Lachnospirales > Lachnospiraceae > UBA1267. The sequence goes on from CADCQD010000321.1 coordinate 482, forward strand.
ATCCATCTGTCTTCCATACAAGGCTCCTTTTCAGTAAAGTCCCGGCTTGCACAAGATCTCATTCACAACAGTATCCAGAATATTGGCGGAAAACGCGGGCGTGATCACCGCAGCGGTGTCCAGGCCTCTTCCCGTACCGCCAAGAGCAACAACAGGTTTTTTCCACGCCACAGCGTCTCCATCCAGCGCCATGACCGCGCACTCCACACATACTTTCATTCCCTGTCCGAACATCCGGAGAGTATTCGCCATGATCTCCAGCGGATATACGCCTTTAAACCTGAGGCTCAGCCCGCGCTCGCCTGCGCTCAGCGCGTGCGCGGCGGAAATGATCCTCACTCCCCGTTTCTCCAGGGATTCCCTCATTTCCGCGCTCATCCGGTTCACACCGTCTTCAGAATAGGACGTCACGGAACGGACGACCGTAATATGCCCCTGATATTTCAATTCTTCAGCAACAGCCAATACCACTTCAGCGCTTTCACCGGTTCCTGAAGACAATACCAGATCCGTATCAAGTTCCATGGCGCGGCGTACGGCGATCTCCGCAGCTGCCCGGGTATTCACTTTTCCTTTCTCATCAAAAATCACCATATTCATGATCCTCCCGTAACACATATTGATCGTTTTCATTCTAATATGTCATCCGTCTGCAGTCAATAACAAGCAGAGATTCCGGGCGATAAGGCCCGGAATCTCCTCAATTCTTCAGAACATTTTCAACTTGTCAAAATTCCGGACGATCCACCGCGTCATCCTGACATTGACATCATAGATCTCCCTGAATCTGTCCTTTCCCGCGAACCAGGAAGCCGCCATCAGCTGATTGGATAATACCACATACGGAACCGCTTCCTTTTCCGCATCCGTCAGTCTCGCCACGGCGTCGTATCCCAGAAGGATCTCCTTCAGGACCTCCGTCCATTTCGCGAGCTTCGCTTCATTTCCATCCTCGAAAGTTTCCGAAAGGATCGCGGAAGCTGCGTAACACGGGTCGAAGATCCTGACATTCCATTCACTCAGGTCAAAATCAATAAATCCCCACTTCTCATCCGACAAGATAATATTCGCGGGGTTGAGGTCCCGATGAATGATCTGCCGCGGCAGTTCCGTAAACAGGCGTCCCATCTCATTGACGTACCGGTCAATAAAACAGGGTTCCAGAGGAATCACGTCCTTAAGTTCAGGAATCGCCCTTTCGCAAACCGTTTTCAGAATATCCGCTTCACCCGCCGGCACGTCGATCTTCGCAAGCGCCAGATCCAGCTGTCCCACGATCTCACCGATGTATCTTGCTTTTTCTCTGTATTCCTCCAGATAAATGCGGCTTGCAGGAACTCCTTTGCCCTCCACACGCTCCGTAAGGAAACAGTACAATTCTCCATACCGTATATAGTCGCTGCCGTCCAGAGCCGGAACGATCACAGGCGAGGGAAAGCCGGCATCTGAAAGCGCCCTGGAAATACTCACCGCCTTTTTCACATTGCCGGGATCATTTGTATACTTCAGGACATACGCGTCTCCCACATATTTCGCCGTATCGCTGATCTCTCCGTTCTCCCCGTACACGACATCAGTGATTTTCTCATTTTTCATTCCCCAGAGATCAAGGATCTCTGCTGCTTTCCTGTGACTGATCATTATACGCTCCTCCTGAAACAAGTTGATTCTATAAGGCCTCTTTGCCTTGAATTTCCGGAGGTAATCTGCAGGTGTATATCCGATCTCGCGCAAAAACGATTTATAAAACCCGGCATAGGTCTCAAATCCGTATTCCAGAACCACGTCGATCTTCTTCCGCCCCTGGCCGATCTCGCAGATCGCGTGCAGCAGCTTTCTCTTAAGCACATACTGCATGACCGGCATACCTGTGGCACTCTGAAAGACCCGGTAAAAATGATACAGGGAATATCCGGCCATCTCCGCCAGTTCTGCCGCCGTCATTTCCGCCTTCAGCCCGGTTTCAATAAAATCCAGTACCGCCTGGATCCGTTCTTTATACATCCCGGCACCTACCTTTCCGTACATCACGAAGCTGCACAAGAATCATACAGCGGTTTCAGAAGAAAAACATTTCCTGTATTGCGGACCGCCCATGATAAAAGGAGAACCGGTGCTGCCGAGTTCTCCTTCACGTTCTTTGTTTTATTCTGTTCTGTCTTCAGTTTCCGGATCGGGTTCCGCCGCGGCTTCTTTTTCCGGTTCGTTTTCCGCTTCCGCGCCTTTTTCCGCTTCCGGATCAGCTTCCGCGCCTTTTTCCGCTTCCGCACCTTTTTCAGCTTCCGGATCTACCCTTTTAAAATACGCTTCAACCGATGCGTCCCTGGCCTTCAGAGCGTTCCGGAGTTCGATCAGGGATTCCGCAGCGCAGACAACGCAAAATACAGCAAGACTGACCCATGCAGTTTTCTTAAACATAAAGCATTTCCTCACTTTCTTTACTCAAGCCTCCCCAGAATGCCCTTCACTCGGATAATGGCTTTCTCAACCTGAGCTCTGGCATCATTGATCCTGCCCTGTACGACCCAGTCCGAAAGAATACCGTCAAAAAACCAGTCCGCGAAGCCCCAGAAGTCTCCGGTACTGAGATCGATATTCTCATATCCGTGAACGTCATCCAGTTCACGTCCGAATGCCACAAGCTCGCTCTTCGCGCGGTCAATACACTCCGCCGCTTTATCCATCTTGGAATGCTTGATCAGCGTAGATATGAAGCCTCCGCCCAGCATATCATAAATGCCCCAGCCGCGGGCACTGTTCAGCGCGTTTCTGGCTTCTTCCAGACTCATAAGCGCCCGCTGTCCCGCCTGATATGCCTCACGGCGTTCTTTCTCGTCATTATAGTACATGCCGTCCTCCCTGTTCCGAAGCGCAATAACTTTTATGCCTTACGCATTTGTCTGCAAAAACCTGCAGCTGCTTCTGTAATACAAGAAAGTTATAGCATAAAGAATGATCCGGAATACAGCATCACAATCGCGAATTAACCCCTGTTATTCCGCAGGACCGGTCTTCCCATTACAGATCATCGTCTCTGTCGTCGTAACTATCATCCTCTGCCTCATCGTCATATTCGTCCGACATCTCTTCTTCAATATCTGTCATAGGAATATCCACCTCATCCGCATATCTGCCGGACGCGGCATCCGCCAGTTTCCCCGCGTCATCCCAGTCGCTCCGAAGCAGCGCAATCAGCAATTTGATCAGCGGTACCGCCGGGTTATCGGGATCCTGCTCCATGCAGCGGTATGCTTCTTCATAGTCCGTCACGTCGATATCGTTAAACTCCGTGATATAATACCGGTTCGACCGTTCCAGGGTCTCATCGTCCGGATTCTCCATCAACTCGTCAAAAATGCATTCATCTGAAAGGTATACGTTCGGCACACCATCCATTTCAACCGCGCTGAGCCACTGTGACTCATCATCTTCCGTGAATTTGACCGCGCCTGCCGCAAATCCCAGCGTACCGCCATTCAGAGCGTCCGACCTGATATCCTCAATATAGTATTCTCTCATATAATACCTCCGTATCACGTTCACTTCCGGGAGTCTGATAACAATTATATATTACGATAACAGCATAAATGTCAAGAGGCGCATGGTTGATATGATCTGATATCTGTCGTTTGAACCGGTACCCGCCGGGACATGGTATGATCACAGATCTTATCAGACGGAACTGCCATTAACCGGAATATGTCTTTTAACTTTACCTGTTCTGTCCATAAATGTGGAAACGGTCACGAATCACCTTTTCAAAATCCTTCACATTAAGGACTTGATCGCCGGATTCAAACGTACAAAGGAGCCGGTCTCCCATTCTGAATCCGTTATTTTCATATTGACTGATCTTCCATATGACTGAGTTCGCATAGTCCGCATGGTCCATTAACCCAAAATGCTCATGGATCACTTCCGTACGTTCTTTAGTATCCAGCAGGCAGAAATCCGCATGGATCAAAGCACCTCTCTTGAGATGGACTGGATATTCATATCTGTACGGGACCCCCAGCAATAACAGCTTATCAGCAATCAGTTTCTCACTTTTTGAACGTACACGCTCTCCTTTTTCCGTAAAGATCAGCGGCGTGTCAGGCATAAAAGATTTCCCCTGATAAGCGGTATTCTCCCATTGATGAACGAACTCTTCCACTGGCAGAACATACGCATGTACCAGTTTCTTCCGCATGTCTGAGAGCCTGGCATAAGGCTCCGCAAGATGCGCATACATCACAGCAGCACTTCTTGAAAGGCCTTTGTCACACAGATCAGCAAGTATCCTCCTCTCGATCACAGCCACCTTCAGGAAATCCTTTGCGTAAGCGACCTGCGCTAATTGCCGGGCCAGGTCTTCTTCTGTTTTCGAAAGATAGTGCCTCGCTTCATTCCCTTTTCTTGTGAACCATTCGGTATTGCCATTCCTGTTTCCGATGATCAAAGAAATACCTGAATCATTTTTTGCATCATATTCGGCCGCCTTGATCATCCTCTCCACAAAATCAAGCTGCTTATTCATTGACAAATAATAGTTCAAAACAAACCTCCTTTACTCTCCCAGATCTCACTAAATCAGACCTCATTATCACAATCTAAACTTAAACCGCAAATCTTACACTGCAAAAACTGGCATTGCGAATCTTGCAGTGCAAAATCTGGCACAACTACGACCAAACAAGCTTTTTCTCCCCGGCTGGTCGTATACTTTTTCAATTATTTTCCAAAATTTCTGGAACGATTACGACCAGGCCTGCCTTTTCTCGCCACCTGGTCGTATCCGCCAGCCCCCACGTTCCATTAAATTTGTAATGACTACGACCTGACAAGCCTTCTCTCCCCGGCCGGTCGTATCCGCCAAGTTCCACGCTCCATTAAGCTTGTAATGACTACGACCAAGCCTGCTTTTCCTCTCCGCCTGGTCGTAGCTCCCAACCCCCACGCTCCATAAAGTTTGTAACGACTACGATCAAACAAGCTTTTAATCCCCGGCCGGTCGTATCCGCCAGCCTCCACGTTTCAAAAAGTTTGTAATGACTACAACCAAACAAGCTTTTAATCCCCGGCCGGTCGTATCCCCAGCATCCACGTTCCATTAGGCTTGTAATGACTACGACCAAACCTGCCTTCTCTTCCCGGCCGGTCGTAGCCCCCAACCCCCACGCTCCATAAAGTTTGTAATGACTAC
>CADCQD010000322.1 GCA_902803485.1 uncultured Eubacteriales bacterium
CTTTCTTATAAACTCTTACTCAAAATCCACAACGACGCCTTCCTTTGTGGATTTAAAGCAGGCCTCCATGATCCTCAGCACACGAAGCGCATGTTCCTGTGTAACAATCTGCTCCGCCGTACCATTGCATGTTTCAGCAAAGTTTCTGTACAATGTATTTCTGTCAAAATCAAATCTGGGCAGCGGCAGTTCCTCGACTGTATTATCTTTTCTGGGCGCCATGGTTTTTGTCAGGCCCGCGCCTGCCAGGATTGGCGTCGTATCCTTGTCTTCCCAGCTGTACAGCCGCATCATTTTGCCTTCGCATTTCCAGTTGTCGATCACCGCGGACCCGTGATCCGCGTACAGAGACCACAGGGGCAGGTTGACAAAATGGCAGGTGTCCACTTCGAGCAGTACCGTGAGGCCGCTTTCGAATGTCAGATAGATCGTATCATTATCATCACATTCTTTATTTGTAATGTACTTCATATTGCAGAAGACACTCGTCAGTTTTTCCGGTACCATCTTCACGATACGGTCAATGATATGCACGCCCCAGTCCAGCATCATACCTCCGCCGTATTCCTTTACTCCTCTCCAGTCGCCCGGGATCCCGCGGGACCCCCATGATCCTGCACTGGATCTCGAAAACATTGCCGAGCAGCTTTTCTTCGTAGATTTTCTTTATGATCAGGTAATCCTCGTCCCACTCTCTGTTTTGGCGCGGGTAGAAGAGATTCTGAACATTAAGTTTTCATCCTGCATTATATTTGTGTTGATCAGATCCGTAATCGTCAATCAGAATCCACCTGATTATTACTTCTCAGTACTGAAACGGATCACCTGATCCGCAGGGCTGCCTGCCAATAGTCATTCCTGTGTTTCTGCTGCTTCATCGCCGCTCAGTTCAGCATACGTGATCCATTCATATTCCGCCGCAACAGGCAGGCTGCTGTCATCAAAAGGCTTCAGCCAGGAGTCTACACCAATGCCGCACCAGGCATTGGTCATGATCTTTGCTGGAGTGACAGGGATATTGGCAGTGGCCGTATGGATCAGGACGTCGTCCACATACCAGTCGATCTGCCCTTCCTTCCATACAAAAGCGTACCGGTGGAATTCCTCCGAAGAATCAAAGCCCAGATCATACATAAACTCGTGATTGCCCTGGCCATTAGTGAAATAGTTCACCTGCACCTTCGTGGGATCCTTACCCAGGATCTCAAAGTCGATCTCATCCCAGGGATTATTGTCTGAAGGACCGGTGTAAATGAAGAAAGAGGAGACCACACCGTCGTTTTTGATGGCCTTCATCGAGACCTCATAACGGCCGTAGCTGTAGAAATCCGTACTCTGGATCTCTGCTCCGGAGTAAGGGATCTTCGCGCTTGCGGATTTCTCATGATCGATCGCAAGCTGCATCCTGCCATCGTCGAAAGTGACGTTTTCCTTATGCCAGGTAACGTTGAACATGTTGCCGTTGGTCCATCCGTCGGAAATACGGAAACCCTCCGGAAGTCCCTTCGAGAAATCAAATATCATAGAGGGCTCCGGTACATCTTCCGCGATCACGTCCTCCGCGTCTCCTGCCTCAGCTTCCGCGTCAACGTCTTCCGCGTCTCCTGTCTCAGCTTCCTCGTCCACGTCCTGCGCGTTCTCCGCGGCATTTTCCGCGTCCACGTCTTCCGCGTCCTCCGCCTCAGCTTCCGCGTCCTTCGAGGCCTTCTCCGAAGCATCGGCCGGTGCCTGCCGGCAGGCGCTGAGCGTCCAAACAAGTGTGAATATCAATAATACACAAATCAGCCTTTTCATCATTTTTCCCTTTCTTGCCTTCAACAGCCGGATATCCGGTGCCGGAGGCAATGCTCTCCGGCGCTGTTTTTTGTACCTGACGGTATGCCAGGCGCTTATCCTTCAGTTACGTCAATGAAGTACTTGCCTTCACTGTCTGTTCTGAGCCGCATGGTCCGGACGTATTTATCGCAGAAATGATTCATTTCGGACTCCTTGGCAGTGATCCTGGTTGCCAGATAGACCTCTCTTGTGATCTCCATGGCGGTTTTCCCAAGGATAAAAGGCGCGCGCTTCCGGAGTTCTATAAGCAGCACTGCCTTCTGGAAATCCGTAGCGTTTCCGGTAAAGAAATCGTCAAGCGCGCAGTGGAAGAAGCCGCGGGTATCCAGAGCGTCCTTGATGGCCTGGCCCACCTTGCTGTATTCATACATGACCAGGAAATTGGCCTTCGGCAGCGATGAGATCACGCCCCAGAAGTCCGAATCGCTGGAGCAGATGATGAAGGTGTCCACATAGTCCTGATAATAGGCCTCGCAGATACCGGCGGTCATCTTGATATCCACCAGGGATTTCCTGCCCGTGATCCGCTCCACTTCCCGGTATTCCACAGGAATATCGGTGAAGTTCTTCAGCCAGGTCCAGGCGTTGGTCGTATGATAATCGTCAAAGAGAACGATCCGCTTGATCTTTCTGATCTCCGACGAATTCAGATTTCTCAGCACCCCCAGAAGCTTGAAGGCATCAGAGTTCTCACAGTCCACCACGATCACGGTCTGGTCGCTCCGGTCGATGCATTCGTAAATGCTCTGCTTGGTGGAATCCGCGGCGTCATGGAACTTGCTGGAATCCCAGAACTGGTCCCCATGCTGCGTATAGATCGTCTTTACAAACTTTTCATCATTGATGAGAAGATTTCCGATGTCCATCGGATTCCAGTAGAGATACAGATGGTAGGGATAAAAATCCCAGTTTTCATGGTATTTGTGAAACTCGCTCTTCAGCACGCCGTTTTTGGTATAATTTGGCGCGCAAAAGGCTTCCGTGATATAGCTGAATTTGAGCCATTCCGGAAAAAACTGCCTGCATTTTTCAATATATTCCGTAATCAGTCTGGAGAAGAATAGTGAATAATCCTCCGCGCGGAAATTCGCCTGGATCACTTCCACCCCGTTTTCACGAAGCCTTCGGATGGCTTCCTGGTCAAACCACTCCTGCCGGTCCAGATTGTTCAGGTTGTTCAGGAGTTCCTGGTCCGTCTGTTTGAATTTTTTATACAGCTGGATCCGAAGCGTACAAAGATCCCGAACGATATTCGCGGCCGGATCTTCCCGGAGCCTGGCTGCCAGTTCCGGATTCTCGGCTTCAAAAAACCGGCTGAAAAGATCCTCTCTCAGCGCCAGAAGAAACGCCATCACAGTCACGATCTCCGTTTTCTGCAGCAGCTTGATGTCCGGTTCTTCCGGCGGCGGATCCACCCCGTCCAGGAGCAGATGGATCTTGCTCAAATCATTTACTTCTCTATTATTCATAAGACCTCACTTTGAGAATTCGAATACTATACTTTTACAACATTATCATATAAAAAACCGGTTCCAATTTCAATAGCATAAAGCTGCAGGGAACTGATGACTGTATCATGCTCTGGCGGACAGGGGGACGGGCGGCATTATGACCTGTACAAGCACCTCCTCCGGAAGTATAATAAAAGCCGGAAGAACAGGACGGTCCCGGCATCCGCCGGGGCTGCCGGAAAAGCTTAGTTCAGATGATACATGATCATATGGGGGATAAAACGAATGGGAAAAATCATGGTGGTTGGAAAAGCAGAACGGGATTATGAGGCGGACCGCTGTACGATCCAGCTGAATATCAGCACGATCCGGGATACAGCTGCGGAAGCATCCAGCGTATCCGGCGAACAATGCGAACTGCTGCTTTCAAAGCTGCAGGATGCCGGGATCTCACCAGATCAGGCAGAGATCCGGGAAGACGCCATCGACGCCCGGACCGTATACCGTCAGGATGCGGAACTGACCCGGTATGAATCCAGGAAATGCCTGCGTCTTTTCACAGAGGCGGATATGAAAACAATCAATGCCATCCGGGGGATCATTGAAGAAGGTTTTGAAAACGTCTCATTCTCCACAGCATACAGCGTTTCGAATGAGGCAGAATTGAATAAGGAACTGTTAACAGAAGCCATAGCAGACGCCCGGGGGAAGGCGGAGCTTCTGGCAGGATCCATGGGACACAGGATCATCGGCGTAGACACCGCGAACCTGTCCGGTGAAGATGATGTGTATGATATGACCTTAAATGATGAACAGCCGGCAGTAATGTACGGCATGGCAAAAAACAGCCGCGCACTGACGGATCAGTTGAAACCGGGCAGGATCACACTGAATGCCCGGGTAAAAATCACCTGGCTTCTGGACGAATAAGCGGCCAGGGGGACGGTTCTCCTGGCTTTTGCGGCCAGGGGGACGGTTCTCCTGGCTGGTCCGATACCGCTTGGGAGTCCTGTCCCCGCAAGTCCGTCAGCCGCTTCTGTTCTGCTGTTTATTCGCGGGATTCTTTCTCCGACAGCAGCTTCACGCCGTACATATTGGGCAGTCTCGTGACGTCCAGGTCCAGCAGCTCGATCATGCTGATCTCTCCCACATACTGAACCGCGCAATGGTCCTCCAGGTGTCCTGACCAGGCACGGTCATGATCCGCGAAATTACAATGCAGATGCGGAACGCCATCGATGACCATTCCGGTGATCCCGCCCACTTCGATCGGTCCGGAATGCTCCAGGAACTCATCTGTGGGATAATCCTCCGTATCCTTGATATGATGCCATTTCATATGATACGTGGCGGCTATGCCGCTGGTGACGATGGCATTTTTAATGCCATATTCCTGCACTGCTTTCTGTACGCTTTCCAGGATCAGATCATCCTTCTGAAGACCGATGATCACGTATCTGCCAAACTGATTTCCGCAAAAGGTTTTCATTTTGAGCTCCTCCCGTCCATGTTAATCCAATATTCTCAGAGGCACCCATCGGAGGTAATCTCCGGAAGCCAGCCGGTAGACCCGACCCCGGTACTCACCCTGGATGCTGTCATGGAAGCGTGTTTCCCCATGACAATGCGCGTAGATCACCTGTTCCGCGCCGTACTCTTCCGCCATATCCGTAAATACACTGCGTTCTTCCAGAATGTTTGTGGGCGGATAATGCAGCAGCATGATGAACTTGCGGTAACCATCCGCCTTCGCATGCTCGAAGGAAGTGCGCAGGCGCTCCAGCTCCCGGCTCACCAGTTTCTTCGCGTGCTGCTCTGCCGCCTCGTCCCAGTCCACGATCCGGCCGCGTCCATCC
>CADCQD010000323.1 GCA_902803485.1 uncultured Eubacteriales bacterium
CGTCGCAGGGGAAACTTTCAAGAACTCCGTCGTCAGTACGGTGGCCGCAGTCCTGGGCATGATCCCGGAAGGACTTGTGCTGCTCACCAGTATCGCCCTCACGCTCGGGGCGATGACCCTGGCCAGAAAGAAGACCCTTGTGCAGGAGCTCTACTGTATCGAGACTCTTGCCCGCGTGGACATGCTGTGCCTGGATAAGACCGGCACCATCACGGAAGGCACCATGAAGGTGGAAGATGTGGTTCCCTATCCCATAGGGGAGGATGATCCGCCGCTGTCGGAGATGGCCGGGACCGATCTGAACGCCGGAGCCGGTCCGGAGAGTGACGAAGGCACCAGCGGAGAGAACGGCCCTGCGGTCGGCGCTATGCCGGAATCCGGCGGGACTTCGGAAAGCGCTGAGGCATCAGAGGAAGAGAATATACCGAAAGTCATTATCCTGCCGGATACCAGAGCCGCAGAGGAGAATGTTTCAGCGCCTGCGCAGCTACCCGACAACGCCCTGGCTTTGCCGCAGCTTCCCATACCCCCGGTGACATACCCGGAAGAGATCGTCGAGGAGTCGCAAGACAAGGAATTTTTCAGAAAACCCGGTCCCTTCACAGGGGAGAGCCTGCTCTCCGTGGAAGAGATCGAACGTGTCATGGGCAATCTGATGGCCGTCACAAAGGATCAGAACGCTACGGCGGAAGCCATCCGCAAGCGCTTTCCTTCCAGAAACGACATGCAGGCTGTCCATGTGATCCCGTTTTCTTCCGACCGTAAATACAGCGGCGCTTCCTTTGAGGGAGAAGGCACCTACCTGATGGGCGCGGCTCAGTTTCTTTTTCCGGAAGGGAGAGAGACTCTGAAGCTCCGCTGTGCAAACTATGCAAAAGAAGGACTGCGCGTGCTGGTCCTTTCCCACAGCCCCGTCGTTGCGGCGGACAATGAAGTTCCGGACGGCCTGGTGCCGGAAGCGCTGATCGTGATCACGGACGTCATCCGGGAAGAAGCGCCCGCCACCCTCCGTTACTTCCGGGAACAGGGCGTTAACCTGAAGATCATATCCGGCGACGATCCCGTCACCGTGGCGGCCATCGCCAAACGCGCCGGACTTCCCGATGCGGACCAGTTCATCGACGCAAGCCTGATCAAAACAGAGGAAGATATGCAGAAAGCGGTCCGGACCTACAGCGTCTTCGGCAGTGTGACACCGCAGCAGAAGAAGGAGATGGTCCTGGCCTTGAAGGGACAGGGACACACCGTAGCCATGACCGGCGACGGCGTGAACGATGTCCTTGCCTTGAAGGAAGCGGACTGCAGCATCGCGATGGCGGCCGGCAGCGACGCCGCCAAGAACATCGCGAACGTGGTGCTGCTGGATTCCAACTTTGCCTCCATGCCCCACATCGTGAACCAGGGCCGCCGCGTGATCAACAACATCCGGACGGCTGCTTCCATGTTCCTCATCAAGACCATGTTTTCCGCCATGCTGGCTCTGATCACCATCTTTGCTTCGGAGATGTATCCTTTCGAGCCGATCCAGATGTCTCTGATCAGCGCGTGCGCGGTGGGCATTCCGACTTTCCTGCTCGCCCAGGAGAACAACTTTAACCGGATCGACAATACCTTCCTGCGGCATGTGTTCCTGAACGCGTTTCCATCCGCGCTCACGATCACCGGCTGCGTGACCATCATCATGATCGTCAGCCGGAACGCGTATCATTCCGCCCATATGCTGGGTACGGCCTGCTTCCTCGTGACAGGCTGGAACTACATGGCTGCGCTCAAGATGGTCTATGCGCCTCTTTCCAAATACCGCAAGATCGTGATCTACAGCATGCAGCTGATCTTCTTCACAGCTGCCGTGGTCGCGCAGAAGCTTCTCGGTCTGACCGGCCTGGAGTTCGGAATGATCATCCTGGTGTTCGTGCTGATGACCTTCTCGCCGCTTCTCACCGAAGAGGTCACAGGTTATGTCCGCAAGCTTTATTTCCGTTCGATCGACGGCAAGGACACCTGGATCCACCGGCTCTACCGGCGTGTATCAAAATAGGAATACCAAGACTGTCAGACCCCGTTGCACAGCGCAATGGGGTCTTGCTATTTGAATGGGATGCTTGGTATAATAAAGCCATGGAGGAATCTGATCATGCACCCATGTTTCTATGACAGCCACATGCATTCGTCCTTTTCCGTAGACAGCGAAGCCCCGATGGAGGATATTATCCTCCAGGCCGCTGCATCCGGGCTTCCCGGGATCTGTTTTACGGAGCATCTGGACCTGGACTATCCGGAGACCCCGGACGGAGCAGACTATTCAAAACTGGATCTTCTTTCCTACAGAGGGACGCTGGCCTTTCTGCGCGAAAAATACGCGGGATTGATCCGGGTCAACTACGGGATCGAACTGGGGCTGCAGCCCCATCTGGCCGGGCAGCTTACTTCGCTCACAGAAAGAGAACCCTTCGATTTTGTGATCGGCTCAGCCCATGTGCTGGACGGAGAAGATCCCTACTATCCGTCTTACTACGAAAACCGCAGGGAGGAGGATGTCTACCGGCGGTATTTCGAGTATGAACTGGA
>CADCQD010000324.1 GCA_902803485.1 uncultured Eubacteriales bacterium
TAACGTTTTTCCATCTCGGCGACTGCCCAGTTCAGCGCGGAAGCGGCTTTCTTCGGATCCGTGACGACAGGCAGCAAAAGGTGCGGGATCCCGTTGTATACGGAAAGCTCGACTACCTTCGGGTCTACCATGATCATCTTCACCTCCGTGGGCTTCGCGTGATAAATGATGGACATGATCATGGTGTTGATGCATACGGATTTACCGGAACCTGTGGCGCCTGCCACCAGCACATGAGGCATCTTAGCGATATCCGCAATGATCACATTGCCTTCCAGGTCCCGGCCCGCGGCAAATGCCAGCCTGGATCTGGATTCCTTAAACGCGTCGCTCTCCATCAGGTCGCGGAGGACTACGCTCTGTTTGACTTTATTCGGGATCTCTATGCCGATGGCGGATTTTCCCGGGATCGGCGCTTCCATACGGATATCTTCGGCCGCGAGGTTCAGTTTGATGTCGTCCGTCAGTGAAACGATCTTCGAGACCTTCACACCCATTTCCGGAAGGATCTCGTAACGGGTGACCGTGGGTCCGCAGGATATATTCGTGATCGTAACGCCCACGCCGAAGGTCTGAAGCGTATGCTTCAGTTTTTCCGCCGTATCCTTCAGTTCGTGCTGAAGCTCGGATCTGGAAATGCCCGCGCCGGTACCATGTTTCAGCAGGCGGTACGGCGGGAACTGATACTCTTTTTCAGGGACTGCCGGGATCACCACCGGCGGAATTTCTCCGGTGATCCCCGTACTGCCGGACTTTACATGGCTTCCGGTGCCGGTCCCTTCAGTTTTCCGTTTCGCGGAGGTCTCAGGTACTGCTTCCGCAGCGTCAGTCTCTTCGGCGCCGTCAGAATATTCCTTCTCCAGAAGATCCGCGTCCGCCGGGTCATCTTCCCGAAGTACCGGATCCGGGACTTCCTCCTTTTCCTTACGGAAGGTCCTTTTTTCAAAATGCACGGACCGGTAGGGATCATCTGAAGGAATCGTGGAATTCGGATCCGTTTCCCTCTGCTCCGTACGGCGCATTTTGCTGCGGGTCTCAGAGATGATGCGGAAAAGGCGGTCTTTGCTTTCCGGATTTTCATGTTCCTGGGTTTCGGGACCCTTCCTGAAAACATGATGTTTCTTTTCAGTATCCCGTGCACGCGGCTCTTCCGGCTCTGCCGGATCTTCCTTTTTCTGATCCTCCGGGAACATATCGTCAGGAACATGGATATCCGGAATAAATGAGGTATCTTCGCCTCTCTTTTTCCTTTCCTCCAGTTCCTTCATGTTGGTCACATAGCCGGAATTGCCGTATTTGGAATGCGTCTGCGGATTCCGGACAAACTCTTCATCACCGTTATAGATCGATACGTCGTCGCCGTAAAGCGTAGTGCCGTCATCCTCGTCATCGCTTTCCGTAAGCGTGGTGTCCCCGATCCCCCGGAGGCTCACATAACGGCCGCCGTTTCTGTTTCTCCGTACGCGCTCTTCGATCGCGCGGTTGCCCCGGCGGAGTTCTTCCAGTTCTTCTTCCCGCTGTTCTTCCCTGAGCAGTTCTTTGCGCTTTCTTTTCAGCGCGGCTTCCTCCTGGCGCCGTTTATTGCGTGCGCTTTCCGGATCCGTCTGTTCGCGGATCCATGCGGCAGGTGAAAAATCTGTCAGAAGGATAAAGCTGATGGCGAGCATCATCACATAGATAATAATGGATCCCACATTGCCGAGCCAGCTTCTGACCGCCAGGTCCATCAGCTTTCCCGGAAGACCGCCGGCCTCCGGAGTACCGGCAATGGAAATGATGCCGTGGATGGCGAAAAGCGCGATCAGGATCCCGGCGATCCGTTTGACCAGTTCCGGTGTGACTTCCGCGTATAAGAAGAAATAGGTGATGACACAGATCGCGAAAGGCGCGAGATACATCATTTTCCCGAAAAGGAAATAGTTAAAATCCTTCAGCCAGCTCATGCTTTCCACGAAACAGGACACAAAACCGATGGCCAGGACTCCGAGGACCACCAGCATCGTGATCTCACGGGCGCGGGAATGGATCTTCCTGCGGCGCCTTTCCTGCATCTGTTTGGTCCTTGCCGCGCGCGACACAGGCTCTTCGCTGCGGGAAGACGCGCTGCGGGCTGCTGTACGGGAAGAGGACGCGGTATTTGATTTTCTGACTGTATTCTGTTCAGCCATTGTGATCACCTTTCAGAATATCTTTGATAATGTAGACCGGCCGGTGCTTGCCCTGGATATAGGTCCGGGCCAGGTATTCGCCCATAATGCCCAAAAGCAGCATGATCAGGCCGCCGGTCAGAAACACGGCCGCGATCACCGGCACAGCCGGCGAAAAAGCTGTCCCGGCGATGCCCATGATGAGGAGCACGAGAAACAAAATCAGCGACGCGGAAGTAAAGACCGTTCCGAGAACAGACGCGAGGCGCAGGGGAGATACGGAATAGCCGATGATGCCCTCCACAGCGTAGCGGAACAGCTTGAACACCGACCATTTGGAAGTGCCGCTGGCTCTCTGCTCCGGCTTGTACGGCATATAAAACGTCTCAAATCCGACCCAGGAGAAGATCCCCTTGGAAAAACGGAAATACTCAGGCATGGAAAGGATCGCGTCCGCCATCCGGCGGCTGATGATCCTAAAATCGCTGGCGCCGTTGACGAAACCGGTCTCGCTGAGCCGGTTGGCCAGCCGGTAGAACGCGCCTTTAAAGAAATTCAGGCGTCTGCCTTCATCTCTGCTTTCCACATAAGCGCATACACTGTCATATTCCGGGGAGGAACGCAGTTTCTGATACATGGCAAGCGCCACCTCCGGACGCTGCTGCATATCCGCGTCGATCACGCAGATATGATCCCCTTCGGCATGCTGAAGTCCGGCGTAAATGGCGGCTTCTTTTCCGAAATTCCGGGAAAAGCGGATCACCGTCAGCATTCCCTCCGGTACTTCATTATACATTCTGATAAGTTCTTCGCCCGTACCGTCTGTAGATCCGTCATCGATCATTACGCAGTCAAAACGGATGCCTTCTTTCGAAAAGACATCGCAGATGGCCTGATATATGGCCCGTATATTACCGATCTCGTTACAGCACGGAATTATAAAACTGAGTTCTTTTTCCATCTTGATTCTGTTCCCGCGGAAGGATATTTCAGGTGTCCGTCCGCAATTTGCATATAATTAGGCATATTAATCCTTATAGCATAACTATACATCAATTCCCCTCTTTTTTCAACCCTCCGTATGCCAGCGTACGTCGATTTTCCTCATTGCGGGCTGCAAAAAGGGGCAGGAAACGCTCCTGCCCCGGAAAGAATATGATGTTTTACAGTAAAACTTATTCGTTAGTCAAAGCTGCGAAGCAGGCGGCAACGAAAATTGCCGGCATCGTCTTTTACAAGTAATGGCGCGCTGTCGAATACGGCCGCGTACTTCGGAAGCTGAGGCGCGTATTCAGCTGCTGCGCAAGTACAATACGGCACAGATCTCCTTCCGTATCATATATGATTTTGTCCATTCATCCGGCAGGTATTTGACAGAAGCCTGCGCAGGCCCTATACTCGAATCAGCAAAGTAAACCTTTTACACAAAGATCGGAGGCAGACTATATGAGCGAACTGTTATCTTTATGCAAGGCATACAGAAAGTATTTTGATATCGGCGCGGCCGTCAATACGACGACGATCGTCAAAGACGCGGAGATCCTGAAACAGCATTTCAACAGTGTGACCTGCGAAAATGAGATGAAATACGGACGGGTCCAGCCGGAGGAAGGCCATTTCACCTTCGAAGACGCGGATCAGATCGTCGCCTTCGCGAAGGAAAACCATATGCGCATCCGTGGCCACGCGCCTGTCTGGCATAATCAGACACCGGACTGGTTCCATCTTCAGGGCGGAAGGCCCGCGCCCAGAGAACTGGTTTACGAACGTCTGGACGCGCACATCAAGACCGTGGCGGAACATTTCGGCGACGCGGTCTACTGCTGGGATGTGGTAAATGAAGCCGCGGCGGACACGGTCCCGGAGAACCACATTGCCCGCTACGGAAACGAGACCTACCGCCAGACCAAATACTTAAACGCCTGCGGCATCGAATATCTGGAAAAGGCCTATCATCTGATGCGCAAATATTCTCCGAACGCGCAGCTCTTCTACAATGATTACAATGAGTGCGATCCCTTAAAGAGGGAGCGTATCTATACATTGATGAAGAATCTTCTGGACCTGGGAGCTCCGCTTCAGGGTTTCGGCATGCAGAACCATTACAGCATTTACAAACCGGAAACGGATGAAGTCAAACGTTCCATTGAGACCTACGCGTCTCTCGGCCTTCGTCTCCATATTACGGAAATGGACCTCTCCTGCTATCAGAGCCGGGAAGATCCGGAGATCACCTTTACGGACGAGATCATGGAACTTCAGGCAAAACGTTACGAGGAACTGTTCGAGCTGTACCGTTCTTATTCAGACGTGATCGATTCCGTTACCTTCTGGGGCGTCGCGGACGATACGTCCTGGCTTTCCCGGGGAACCCGCAAAAACTGGCCACTTCTCTTCGATATGAACGGCAATGCGAAGCCTGTTCTTGAAAAACTGATCCGCGCAGCGGAATGATCCACAGGCGCTTTTTGAAAGATCGGAAAAGAAAAAAGGCAGCGCAGGCGCGAAGGAACTTTCTAGGGCGCCTGCGCTGCTGTTTGATAGCTGTTTACGGACGTGCCAGGGTGCCGTCAGGACGGCGGGCATTGGTCCATGTGGGAAGATTGGTGCTGCAGGGATACTTCTCTGCAGCTTTTTCATCGAAATCTACGCCGATGCCGGGCTTATCGTTCAGGTACACATAACCGTTCCGAAGCTCCGGACAGCCGGGGAAGACTTCCTTGCAGCCTTCACCGAATCCGGCCCATTCCTGGATGCCGAAATTCCAGGAAGCCAGATCCAGATGGACGTTAACCGCATGGCCGATGGGCGAAACGTCGCCGGGGCCGTGCCAGGCGGTACGGACGGAGAAGTTCTCGCAGAGGATCTGCAGCTTCCTTGCAGGCGTCAGGCCGCCGATCTGGCTGATATGCACGCGGATAAAGTCGATCAGACGCTCCTTGATCAGCGTCATCCACTCGTTGGGGTTGTTGAAAAGCTCGCCCATCGCGATGGCCGTGGTCGTCTGGCTGCGGATATTTCTGAACCAGTCCACCTGTTCAGGCGCAAGAAGATCTTCCAGGTAGAACAGATTGTACGGCTCCAGCTCCTTTGCCAGGCGGACCGCGTCAATGGCTTCCAGACGCTCATGGACGTCATGCAGAAGCTCCAGCTCATCTCCGTATTTCTCACGGACATGGGCGATGGTCTGTACGGTTTCACGCATATAGCGGCGTGGATCGTAATAAACACCTTCACAGGCGCCTTCCGGCTTCACGTCATCCAGCGCGTGGACGCCGCCGTAACGGCCGTACTGGATACGGATGTAGCGGACGCCTTCCGCCAGATACTTGTCGATCTGCTCATCCAGCTCGTCAAAAGTCACGAGTTTTCCGTATTTCGGATTTGTCGTGGAAATCGCGCCGGCATGCCTGTAGACTGCCGCGGCTTCCCGGACTTTGCCGCCCAGAAGATCATACAACGGCATATTCGCCATCTTGCCCTTGATATCCCAGAGAGCCTCATCCACGCCGGAAAGCGCGTTGTTCAGGATCGGGCCGTTTCTCCAGTAGGGGCTCACGTTGGCCATCTGCCAGATATCCTCGATCCGTGATACGTCCTTTCCGACAAGAAGCGGCTTCATGTAGTTTTCCACACAGTCCTTCACAGTAAGGAAACGCTGTGTGTACGTGGCGCAGCCCAGACCGTAAAGTCCGGGTTCACTGGTCTCCACCTTGACGACGACCAGCGGGATCCGGTCAGGCGCTGTGCAGAAGGCTTTGATGTCTCTGATTGTGATCATGTTGCACTCCTCCTTTGATATTGGTCAAATAATATGATCGTAAGTTACA
>CADCQD010000325.1 GCA_902803485.1 uncultured Eubacteriales bacterium
CCGGGCGATCCGGCGGAAGTGATCCTTGGCGGCAACGCGACTAAGGAACAGTATGCGGAACTGAGGGAAAAGCTGGGACTGAACCGTTCCTATTTCGAGCGCCTGTTTGAATACATGAAAAATGTATTCCTTCGTTTTGACTTCGGGACATCCTACGTATCCGGGGCTTCCGTGTCCAGGGAGATCCTGTCCCGTTTCCCGCGGTCGCTTCTGATCGCGTTTATTTCCATGATCATTACCCTTGCGGCAGGTATCCCCCTGGGAATTACGGCAGCTACCCACAGAAATAAAGCCGGTGATTACGCCACCATGCTTTTCTCTCTTCTGGGCGTGTCCATGCCGGGATTCTGGGTGGGACAGATGCTGCAGGTTTTATTTGCGATCTATCTTTCGATCCTGCCTTTCGGCGGCTATACTGCCGGCCATCCCGAGTTTTACGTGCTGCCTTGCGTTGCTGCCAGTATCGGCGGCATCGCCAGCATCGCGCGGCAGACCCGGTCCTCCATGCTGGAGGTGATCCGGGCGGATTATATTACCACAGCCCGGGCAAAAGGGCAGACGGAGCATTCGGTGCTGTACAAGCACGCATTGAAGAACGCCCTGATCCCGGTCATCACGTCAGCCGGGATGAGCTTCGGCATCACCATGGGCGGCGCGCTGGTCATTGAGACCGTATTCGCGCTCCCGGGTCTGGGCATGTATATTGTGAGCGGCATCAACGGACGTGATTATCCCGTGGTGCAGGGAGGCATCATCTTTATATCTATCGCGTTCAGTATCGTGATGCTTCTGGTGGATCTGGTATACGCGTTTGTGGATCCGAGGATCAAAACGCAGTATCAGGGAGAGCATAAGAAGCGCTCAAAAGCCGGCAGGCACAAGACGGCGGCAGCGGCGGGAGGCGTACAATGAAGAACGGAAAACTGAAAAAACAGAGCCAGCTGCTGGAGATCCTGAAAAGGCTCGCGAAAAACAAAGCCGCGATGGTCGGCCTTGTGATCATCGTCATCATGTCGCTGATCGCGGTGTTTGCGCCCTGGATCGCGCCGTACAGTTATGAGCAGGCGGATTACTATAACATTTTCCAGCCATTCTCAAAAGAACATCTTTTGGGGACGGACCAGCTGGGACGCGACATTCTGTCCAGACTGATCTACGGTTCCCGGTATTCTCTGAAGATCGGTATTTATTCCGTGGCCATGGCGGCGACCGCAGGAGCCATTATCGGTTCTCTTGCGGGGTATTTCGGCGGTGTCGTGGATGACGTGATCATGCGGATCCTGGATATTATCAATTCCATTCCCGGCCTGGTACTGTCCATTGCAGTCGCGGCCATTCTCGGTCCCGGATTTACCAACTGCATCATCGCGCTTGCCTTTGGTACCACACCCATGTACGCGCGTATGATCCGGGCGTCGATCCTGAATATCCGGAAGATGGAGTACCTGGAGGCAGCCACTTCCATCAACTGCTCCAGCGCCAGGATCATTTTCCGTCACATCCTTCCGAACGCGGTCTCCCCGCTGATCGTGATGGCCACCATGAGTGTGGCGCAGTCCATTCTGACCGCGGCCTCCCTGTCCTTTATCGGACTGGGCGTACAGCCGCCGGAACCGGAATGGGGCGCGATGCTGGCGGATGCCAGAACACATCTCAGACAGTATCCCAGACTGGTGCTGGTACCCGGTATCACCATCATGATCGCGGTGCTGTCATTGAATATCCTGGGCGACGGCCTCCGGGACGCCATGGATCCCAAGCTGAAGGATTAAAGGAAGGAGGATGCCATGAAGAGAAAAGACAATGCGGCAGAAGAGCTGAACTGGCAGGAGGAATCCGGGCATTTCCTTTCCGTACGGGACCTGGTCGTGGAGTATACGGCGGCAGGAGAAGTGATCCATGCCGTCAATGGTGTTTCCTTTGATCTGGAGCGCGGCGAGACTCTGGGGCTGGTGGGAGAGACCGGCGCCGGCAAAACCACCATCGCGAAGGCCATTCTCCGGATCCTGCCGGATCCGCCGGCGAAAGTCCGCTCCGGAAGCATTCTTCTGAACGGTGTGGACCTCTTTCAGATCAGCGAACGTGATATGAGAAAGGTGCGGGGTGAAAAGATCTCCATGATCTTCCAGGACCCCATGACAGCATTGAACCCTGTTATGACTGTGGGTGACCAGATCGCGGAAGCCATTCAGCTGCACCATAAGGATTATACCGCGAAAGAAGTCACGCTCCGCGCATGCGAAATGCTGGAGAAGGTCGGCATTCCCGCAAGCCGTTATTCAGACTATCCCCATCAGTTCTCCGGCGGAATGAAACAGCGGGTGGTCATCGCCATGTCCCTGGCCTGCAATCCGCTGCTGATCCTGGCGGATGAACCTACCACGGCCTTGGACGTAACGATCCAGGCCCAGGTGCTGGATATGATGAAGGCGCTCCGGGAGGAGCAGAATACCTCGATGATCCTGATCACTCATGACCTGGGCGTAGTGGCGGAGACCTGCGATAAGGTAGCCGTGGTCTACGCGGGAAAGATCATTGAGATGGGATCCCGTGAAGAGATCTTTGATGATCCCCGCCATCCTTATACTTTGGGACTGTTCGGTTCCCTTCCAACCCTGACCGGAGACGAGATCCGGCTGCATCCCATCGACGGCATGCCGCCGAATCCGGCAGATCTGCCGGAGGGCTGTTCTTTCCATCCGAGATGCGGAAAGAGCTGCGAGGCATGCAGAAAACAGGATCAGGCACCGGAACTTCAGCTGATCAGCGGTACCCATTATGTCCGGTGTCTGGATCAGGGCGTGAAGGAGGTCAAATCATGAGTACACTGATCGAGGTAAAGAATCTGAAGAAATACTTCCAGACCAGTAAGGGCGACCTTCACGCGGTGGATGACGTTTCTTTCACGATCGAAAAAGGCCATACATTAGGTGTGGTGGGAGAGTCCGGATGCGGGAAGTCCACCCTGGGACGTACCATGATCCACTTGCTGGAACCCACGGACGGCCGGATCA
>CADCQD010000326.1 GCA_902803485.1 uncultured Eubacteriales bacterium
GGTAACTGCCTTCGCAGCTGGGGTCTGCGGAGCCGAAGCCTGCGAGTGTCCCGGCGCCTTCTACGGATACCGTGACGGCTTTCTGTATGCCCCGGTTCACACGGCCTTCTGCATCCTTGAGATCGACCATGATCAGTGAAAGGCCGGAGCCGTCCGCAGGGATCTCAGGATTTACTACTTCTGCCGCAAGTTTTACCGGGTCGTCCGCGGTGCAGAGCACGGTGCGGCTGGTTTCTTTTCCGTCTGTATAGCTGATGGCTTCCAGCGTGCCGGGCTGATATACTGTGTCAAAATACACCGTCAGCTTTTCTTCTTCTCCAAGATTCTTTCTCCCCAGGGATTTTCCGTTCAGGAGAAGCTCTGCTTCATCGCCTTTCGCGATGACGCTGATGCGCACCGGCTTGCCTTCGAAACCGGGCCAGGTCCAGCTGTCCACGGCGTCGCCGTATTTCCAGCCGTTGGGATCGTATTTTTCACCGTAGTGCTCCGGGCGCTCCACTGAGATGAACGGCGCCGTCCGGAAACCGTAGGCGGTCTCGCGGAGATAGCTGGCGGGACGGCGGTAACCGTTCAGATTGATATCACCGCAGTAAGCCAGCCGGTCCGGATAATGGCTCCACTTGTTGTCTTCAGGATTATAATGGAAGATGCCGATGCCTGCCTCTCCCAGGTATTCATAGCCGGTCCAGGTGAAATCGCCGATCACATGCGGGTTCCGTTCGACGATATCCCACAGTTCCGGGATCTTTTTCGGGAAGGTCTCACTGCCCACCACCACACGGTCCGGGTGCTTCACGGCTTCCAGTTCATGCCGGCCGGTAAGATAGTTGAAGCCTGCGGCATCCAGGGTACCGGAGGTTTCTTCAAAGGCTTCGGTCAGAAGATCGCTGGTCGCCAGATCGTCCTCGTTATGATGCTGCATGACGGACATGGCCATGTTCAGATTGTCGCTGCCGCCGGTGGACGCGTCCATGTTCTGGATCTCTTTCGCGGCGATCTGGGCGATGTATTTGGAGAGCTGTGGGGCCGCGGCCAAAAATCCGTTCATGCCTTCCGTGGTATAGCGGGTGCTGTCCAGTTCATGAAGCCGCGTCACGATCTTCCGGTTCAGCGCCCGGCCGTCCGGCGTGCCGATCTCCGGAATTTCATTGCCGGTACTGTACAGGATCACACAGGGGTGGTTGTAATCCTTTGCGGTGATCCGCGCGATCTCTTCCTCCAGGTGCTCAGAGAATGTAAACGAGCGGTCATACCAGTTCTTCGGCACGTTCCACATGTCGCTCAGCTCGTCCATGACCATCACGCCCAGCCGGTCGCAGACGCGAAGCAGCGTCTTGCCCATGGGATGATGAGCGCTTCGGATCGCGTTGACACCGGCGTTCTTCATGTTCCGGACCCGGAATTCCTCCGCGCCGTACAGCGTGGCCGCGCCGATGATCCCATTGTCGTGATGGATGCATACGCCGCGCATTTTCACAGGTTCTCCATTGATCCGGAGGCCCTTCCGGGCATCCATCCGCAGTGTCCGGATACCGAATTCTTCTTCTGTGGTGTCAATAACGGCACCATTCTCCAGGATCTCTGCTTTACAAATATAAAGATTCGGGTGGTCCGGGGACCAGAGCATGGGGTCGGAAACCGAGATACGGAGCCGTGCGGTTGCTTCCTGCGCCGCGCTGACGGTTACCACAGCTTCACCCGCGGCTGCCGCTTCGCAGTCTGACGCTGCAGCAGGTAAACCAGCCACACCGCTTAAGGAACCAGCCAATGTCTCTCCGCAGGCATAGAAACTGACTTTCAATGTGATCTGCGCAGCCTTTGGCCGGCTGGTACGGATCTTCGCGTCCACACAGACCACCGAGTAATCGTCTTCAATATAATCCGTCGTGATCCGAAGCCCTTCCGGCGGGATCCAGACGGCGCCTCCGGTATGAAGGTTCACATCCCGGTAGATGCCGCTTCCGGGATACCATCGGCTGGCATATTCCGAATTTGCTGCCACGACCTTGAGGGTATTCTCTCCGCCGTAATTCAGGAAAGGCTTGAGATCCACGAAGAACTGGGAATAACCGTTCTCATGGCTGGCCGCGTACTGATCGTTTACATAGACCAGGGAACGGCCCATCACTCCTTCGAACTCCAGTACCTGCTGCCCATCGGCCCAATCCTCCGGTGCGGTAAACTGCTTCATATAGGTATATGTTTTCGCCGGATAGAATCCGCTCTGGCCGCCGCCCAGCACATTGGGATCCCTGGGCTCCTCGATCATTGCGTCATGAGGCAGCGTCACTTTTTTTGTGGCCGGCGGACCGCCGAAGAGCACGCCAAAGGGATCGGTAATGCCCGGGCAGACTTCCCAGCCGGTATTAAAACGTACCTGTTTCATGTAGTTGTCCTCCCTGTAATCAAGTTGTACCAGCCGGAGAGCCGGCTGCGCGTTATGATATTTCCGCACGTTTTTTTCTGCGTGGGTGATCGATGTATTCTGCCTCACAAATCATGCGGTCTGTTTGATAATATAAGTATACATTGTCCCGGCGTAAATGAAAAGCATAAACTCAGGCAATGCGATATACCGGTTTCGCATGGATTCAAATAAAAAGGCACATTTATTGTTTCACTTTTGACACACTTGGGCTATAATGCTATATGTGAAGTTGTGCGATACGGGTCTGAGACGCAAAAACTCAGGTTTGTGATGCAGGAGGTAGAAATAATGAAACGAATGAAAGTTCTGCTTGCGGTATTGCTTTTCCTTGCGGGAACAGCATTTACAGGCATGCAAGTACATGCTGAGGGAAACGGATCAGAAACTTACATCAGCGGCGATTATGAATATGAATTGAATACAGATGATACTGCGGTATTGACCCGGTATACCGGGGACGCCGCCTATCTGACGCTGCCGGAGGATCTTGACGGGCATGAGCTTACGTCCATCGACCGGTTCGCTTTTATTGGCTGCGACAGCCTCAGGATCGTGACGCTGCCGGATGGCCTTGAGGAGATCGAAAGCAATCCCTTTGCCGGCTGCAGCCGTCTGCACACCATCAAGGTCTCCGATGGAAACGAATATTTGACTGTATCGGATGGCCTTTTGTATCATAAAAAGGATAAGCGGGTGATATGCTGTCCCCCTGACTTACGGGTCCGGGGCACACTGGAGGTCCAGCGGCGGACAAAGGAGATCGGCGATCTGGCGTTTTACCAGTGCGGAAAAGTGACAGAGATCAGCCTGCCGGACAGCCTGGTAAGTATCGGGAACTCCGCTTTCAAGCATTGCGTAAACCTGGAGGAAGTGAACTTCCCGAAGAAGCTGGCGTCCATCGGAAACAGCGCCTTTGAAGACTGCGAAAGCCTTCTTGCGGCGGAGCTGCCGGACGGCTTCAGCACATTGGGGACAGAAACCTTCCGGGGCTGCGAATCACTGACGTACGTCCGGATCCCGGACAGCCTGGAAGAGCTTACCGGCA
>CADCQD010000327.1 GCA_902803485.1 uncultured Eubacteriales bacterium
CTGGAAGGCCGGAAGGAGCTGATCCTGGACCGTTCCCAGGCATATATCGGCGTCCTGATCGATGATCTGGTGACAAAGGAGAACTTTGAACCGTACCGGATGATGACCGCCCGCGCGGAATACCGGCTGCATTTAAGGCAGGACAACGCGGATCAGCGGCTGACGGAGATCGGGCACCGGATCGGGCTGATCTCTGATGAAAGATATGAGCGGTTTTTGAAATACTGCGCGCAGGTAGATTCGGAGACCGCGCGGATGGAAACGGTCTTTGTGGGCCAGACGCCGGAATCCGCGGCGCTTCTTGAAAAATACGGCTCCACACCACTGAAATCCGGAGCGACACTTGCGGAACTGATCCGGCGGCCGGAACTTTCCTATGAAGCGCTGGCGCCGCTGGACCCGGCACGGCCGGAAGATCTTCCGGAACGCGTCGCGGAACAGGTCAATATCCGTATAAAATACGCGGGATACATTGAACGGCAGATGCGCCAGGTGGAACAGTTCCGGAAAATGGAAAAGAAAACGATCCCGGAAGACCTGGATTATGATGAGGTCCCGAGTCTGAGGATCGAAGCCCGGCAGAAGCTGAAAAAGATCCGGCCCTCCTCCATCGGCCAGGCGTCCCGGATCGCGGGGGTATCACCCGCGGACGTGTCCGTGCTTCTGGTGTGGCTGTCAAGGAAGTAAGAGAGGATATCTGATAAGGAGTCTGGGATATATGATGCCTGATGCGTTTTTACGGTCCGTATTTGAAGAAGCGGGAATGCCTCTTTCCGAACAGCAGGCGCAGGCGTTTCTTCGGTATTACGATCTTATGACGGAGCGGAACAAGGTCATGAACCTGACGGCGATCACGGAATTTGAGGAAGCCGCGGTACGTCATTTTACGGATTCCTGCATGCTGTTTTCACCGGCGCTTTCCGAAGCGCGGGCAGATGCCGGAATCAGTGAAAAGGCTTTTGTGATCGACGTTGGTACCGGCGCGGGATTCCCCGGGATCCCCCTGAAGATCCTGAAGCCACGTCTTTCGCTGGTACTTCTGGACGCGCTGAATAAACGGGTGGATTTTCTTCGGGACGTCGTTACCGCGCTCGATCTGGATCATACAGCCGCGGTACACGCGAGAGCGGAAGAAGGAGTGCTTCTCAGAAAGAAAGAGATCCTTCTGGAAGCCGGATCCACAGATCCGCAGGAAACTCTTCGCGAGACTTTCGATCTTGCCGTATCCCGCGCGGTAGCGCATCTTTCGGTCCTTTCTGAATACTGCCTGCCCTTCGTACGTACCGGCGGATGTTTCGCGGCATATAAATCCGGTGCCGTGGATGAAGAATTACGGGAAGCGGAAAACGCTCTGAAGATCCTGGGAGGAGAGATCGCTTCCGTCACAAAGTTTGAACTCCCAATGTTTCACGATTCCCGCAGCATCCTTCTCATCCGGAAAGTCCGGGAAACGCCCGCGAAGTATCCGAGAAAAGCCGGAAAACCCGGAAAAAGCCCGCTGTAAAATACAGCGGGCCTTTTCATTTCTGTCATGTCCGGGCCTGGACGCGCCGGATCCCCGGGAAAGATGCTTTACAGATAATTTCTGATTTCTTCCGCCCGGATCTCCCGAAGCTCCCGGTTTGTCTGTACGGCGAGCGCCGCGGCGATCCCGTCTGCCTCACCGATCCCGGCCGCGATGGGCATCACGCGGAAGTTGGAATGCGCCATATGGGTGCCGGAAATGTTTCTTCCGGAGAGCAGCAGCCCGTCCAGCTTTTCCGGGACCATACAGCCGTAAGGGATCGTATAGCCTCTGGGCTGGCTGAAGTTTTTCTGCACTCCGGTAACATCCAGAGAAGCGCCGGTCAGATTGTGGACGTCAAAATTGAACCAGGCATCCAGCACCACCGCGTCTTCAAACTGGCGCGCGGTCAGGATATCTTCCTCCGTAATGGTGTAAAGCCCCTTGAAATGGCGGGTCTCCCGGATACCGATCAGAGACGCCGCGCTGAGAATATAGCAGTTTTCATAACCCGGGGCATACTCCCTGAGAAAACGGACGATGGGCTCCATCTGGCTCCGGCATACCTGTTCCGCCCGGGTCAGATCTTCCGCCCGGGTTCCGTCGATTCCTGTGCAGTTGGTCATGTTCAGCGTCGCGATTCCGGGAAGTGTAGACGGATACAGAAGGACGTGCCCCGCCGGAGGCGGCAGCTTTTCCAGAGCCAGGTGCTGCAGTTCTCCCTTTTCTGTTTCCACTTCCGTTTCAAAAGATCCGGGGAAGACCGCACGGTCATAATCGACGCCGCCCACCTTAAACATGATGGACGCCGGCTGCATCAGGCCGTCCGTTTCTCTGCCCAGGAAAAACTCCGCGCCGGCCATGGCGGCAAGATCCCCGTCCCCGGTGGCGTCGATGATCACTTTTCCGAGGTAAACACTTCGTCCGCTCTTATTTTCAACAATGATCCCCCGGACTTTCGTGCCTTCTTTGATCACGCCTGCCGCGAAGGTATACAAAAGAAGATCCGCATGCACCTCCTGAAGCATTTCCAGATAGACGATCTTCAGGATCTCCGGATCGATCTGGATCACAGACGCGCCGTTTCCGAAAGGAGACCTTTCGGCCTGCCGCGTTTTGAATTCCTCATAGAGCCTGCTCTTACAGCGGCCGGTCCAGTGGCTCATCATACCAGACGTGGAGATCCCGCCCACATTTCCCAGGGCTTCCACCACCAGGACGCGCATCCCCAGCCTTCCCGCGGCAACGGCAGCGGCCATGCCGGAAGGTCCGGACCCCGCGA
>CADCQD010000328.1 GCA_902803485.1 uncultured Eubacteriales bacterium
CGCGATCCGCTGGAGACGGGCCAATGGTCTGGGCTACGGCATTAAGTACACTTTTACATCCTGCAATTACCTGACCTATGTGATGAAATTCCCCGGAGAGCATACCTGCTGGATCGCCACCAATCCCTGTGATTACATCAAGCTTCGCGACGATCTGTACATCTGCAGCACGATCGAGGAGCGTCAGACCGGCGTGGAACTGATCATGGTGATGAATACCACAATGATGACAGATGTCCAGAGCATCTTCGGCATCGGCGGCACCATTGAGCAGGGGATCCGCCTGGAGACGTCCATGCACTCCGGCCGCGCCGGCAGCTGGGAAGAGATGGGAACGGATTTATTCTCTGAATAAACGGATATTCAGCAATTCCCGCGCGTCGCTATTCGGCAAGACCGCGTTTCGCTATTCGGCAGGGCCGTGCGTCACCAATCTGTAAAGCCCACGCAGCACATCCGGGAATCATTACTCAGTACCAATCGGGCAGCCTTGCTCATTGCCGTAATACTTGACAAATGATACCTCCGCCGCTATAATTGGGAATGATTCCCATATTTGCGGCGGAGGTTTTTTATGAATACAAGATCAAAATATAAAACAAAGCAGCGGGAGATCCTGCTTGGCTATCTGGAAACGGTACCGGGAGTGCATATTACGGCAAGCGACGTGTGCGAGTACTTCAAGGCGCAGGGTGCCAAGATCGGCCAGTCGACGGTGTACCGCCAGCTGGAGAGCCTGGTAGATGAGGGGATCATTAATAAGTATATCATTGACGGAAACAGCCCGGCCTGTTTTGAGTATATGGGCGCGGACAGCCATGAGGAGGCAGAGGTCTGCTTTCATTGCAAGTGCGAGAAGTGCGGAAAGCTGATCCATCTGCACTGCGATGAACTGGAGGATATCCGGGTCCATCTTGAACAGGAGCACCATTTTAAGATGGATCCCCTGCGGACGGTGTTTTACGGTTTGTGCGACCAGTGCAGCTGATTTTCTGATTGGAGGACGGTTTGAGAAAAATAATTGCTGTTTTTGCGGCTGTCATTGCGGCGGCCTGCTGTCTGATGTCATGCGCGTCCCGGGACAGCCGGATCCCTGAACAAGATGGAAAGATCCAGGTCGTGACGTCGATTTTCCCGATATATGACTGGGTCAGAAATATTCTCGGGGATCAGACGGAGGCTTTTGACGTGCATCTGTTGCTGGATAACGGCACAGATCTGCACAGCTTTCAGCCCGCGGCAGAGGATATCATGAGGATCAGCACCTGTGACCTGCTGATTTATGTCGGCGGGGAGTCTGATCAATGGGTCAGCGGCGCTCTGAAAGAAGCAATGAACAAGGATATGGTCGTCGTTGATCTGATGGACGTGCTGGGCAATTCCATAAAAGAAGAAGAGATCATCGAGGGCATGCAGGATGATCCTGACCACGAGCCGCAGACCCGGGAAGATCATGACCACGAGCCGCAAAACCAGGAAGATCATGACCACGAGACGCAGGCCCGGGAAGATCCTGACCATGAAACACAGGCCCGGGAAGCGTCAGACCGTGCAGCTTCTGCGGAAGGGTACGATGAGCATGTGTGGCTTTCCCTGCGGAACGCGTCGATTTTATCTGAACACATTTCGGAAGTGATCCGGACGCTGGACCCCGATAATTCAGACATATATAAGAATAATACTGCGGCTTACCTTGAAAAGCTGAGCGCGCTTGATGCGGAGTATCAGGCTGCCGCGGATCAGGCGGAGTTTTCCACGCTTCTTTTCGGAGACCGGTTCCCGTTCCGCTATTTGACGGATGATTATGGTTTGAAGTATTACGCCGCGTTCAGCGGATGTTCGGCGGAAGCTGAGGCGAGTTTTGAAACGATCACCTTTCTTTCGCAGAAAATGGATGAGCTTTCTCTGCCTGCGGTCATGACCATTGAAGGAACGGATCACAGGCTCGCGGAGACGATCATCCAGAACACGCAGTCCGGGGATCAGGAGATATTGACGCTGAATTCCATGCAGTCGACGACTGCGAAGGATATTCAGAATGGCATGACCTATCTGGGGATCATGGAAGAAAATTTAGCAGTGCTGAAAAAGGCGCTGCAGAAATAACGGAATGGCTTAATGAAGTGAGACCGGAGGATTTGTATGGCATTGATTACTGTTCAGGATCTGGCGCTCGGCTATGATTCGCGCATGATCGTGGAAGGCCTGAACTTTTCGGTAAACGCCGGCGATTATCTTTGCGTTGTAGGAGAAAACGGTTCCGGAAAAACCACGCTGATCAAGACGCTCCTGCATCTTCAGGAGCCGGTCAGCGGCCGGATCCTGATGGGAGACGGCCTGAAAAAGAATGAGATCGGCTATCTGCCGCAGCAGACAGAGGCGCAGAGGGATTTTCCGGCATCCGTTTGGGAGATCGTTCTCTCCGGGTGTCAGGGACGAAGCGGCTGGAGGCCTTTTTATCATAAGGAAGAAAAGAAGCTCGCGGAAGAAAATATGGAACGGATGGGGATCGCCGATCTGAGAGACCGCTGCTACAGAGAGCTGTCCGGCGGACAGCAGCAGCGGGTCCTTCTCGCAAGAGCGCTTTGCGCGACGCGGAAAGTCCTGCTGCTGGATGAACCGGTATCCGGACTTGATCCGAAAGTGACTGCGGAGATGTACAGCCTGATAGCGGAACTGAACAAAGAGGGCGTTACCGTGATCATGGTCTCCCATGATATTGCGGCGGCAGTGCGGTATGCCAGTCATATCCTGCATATCGGTTCGGTCCTGTTTTTCGGCACCAGGAAAGAATATCTGGAAAGCGACGCCGGAAAGGTGTTTCTTTCGCGGCAAAAGGACGGTAAGGCACAATGATGGAAAAACTGATCCAATATTTACAGTTTCCTTTTGTCAGATACGCGCTGATCACGGGTGTATTGATCGCGCTGTGTTCTTCACTTCTGGGCGTTACCCTGGTACTGAAGCATTTTTCCTATATCGGCGATGGTCTTTCCCATGTGGCTTTTGGAGCGATCGCGATCGCTGCCGTATTGAATCTGACGGATGATATGTTCCTGGTGCTTCCTGTGACCATCCTCAGCGCCATCCTGATCCTCCGGACCGGCCAG
>CADCQD010000329.1 GCA_902803485.1 uncultured Eubacteriales bacterium
GATCCTGGCCTTTACCCGCGGCATTTACCGGATGCGTCAGCGCGGAACTACAGGCTGCATGACGGTTTTTGACGTGGCGCCCGCGGACCTTTCCATCCTGTCGCCGGAAGAACTGCGGCATACCATGCTGTAATACGAACTGAGCGACCTTGGGGTTTCAGAAAGGTACGATCATGATTTGCGATAACATTGGCGTGAACGCTCTGGATCATCTGACGTTTGCCGGCCAGGACACCGTTATGCTGGCGGCGCAGTACGGAACGCCGCTGTATCTTATGGATGAGCAGCGGATCCGGCAGAACTTCCGGACTTACAGGGAAGCGCTTTCCGCGGCCTTCGGAGAGCGGGCGGCCGTATTGTACGCGGGAAAAGCCTGCGCGTTTACAGAGCTCTACCGGATCGCGGCATCCGAAAACGCGGGGATCGACGTGGTTTCCCGGGGAGAACTGTATTCGGCAATGAAGGCGCAGTATCCGCTGGAAAACGCCTGTTTTCACGGGAATAATAAGACGGATGAGGATCTGTTTTACGCGGTCCGCTCAGGCATCGGCCTGATATGTGTAGATAATGAAGAAGAACTGTTCGCGTTGGACAGGATCGCCGGGGAACTGAATGTGATCCAGAAGATCCTGATCCGTGTGACACCCGGCATTGATCCCCATACCTATGACGCGGTCAGTACCGGAAAGGTGGATTCCAAGTTCGGAAACGCCGTTGCCACCGGACAGGCGGAAATGATCCTGAGGGAAGCGTTCCGGCTGCCGCATGTGAACGTCTGCGGCGTCCACTGCCATGTGGGCTCCCAGGTCTTTGCCGAGGATGTGTTTGAACGGGCAGCGGAGGTCATGCTCCGGTTTATGGCCATGATCCGGGAAAAATGCAGCGTCACGCTGGAAATGCTGGACCTGGGCGGCGGTTACGGCGTCCGGTATGTGGAGGATGATCCGGAGCTCAGGATCCCGGAAAAGATCGCCGGCGTAGCGGAACAGATCCGGAAGATCTGCCGCGAACTGGATTACCCGGTGCCCTTTATCATGATGGAACCTGGGAGAAGCATTGTTGCGGATGCCGGCATGACGCTGTATACGGTGGGCTCCGTGAAACGGATCCCGGGATATAAGTCATATGTATCTGTGGACGGCGGCATGTCAGATAATCCAAGGTACGCGCTTTACCGTTCCCGGTACACTGTAAAAAACGCCTCTCACGCGGAAGATCCGGATACGGAGAATTTCAGTGTGGTGGGACGTCTCTGTGAAAGCGGCGATATCCTCCAGGAAAATGTTTCCCTTCCTTCGGCGACTGCCCGGGGAGATATCCTTGCGGTCTGCACTACCGGTGCATATAATTACGCGATGTCTTCTCAGTATAACCGGCTGCCGAAGCCTCCGGTCGTCATGCTGAATGAAGGAAGCGCGCGGATCGTTGTCCGCCGCGAGACGCTGGAGGACGTTACCGCGCTGGATGTGTAACTAAAGGCAGGGTCCGCCGGGGATGAATCGAAAAGGAGAATACGAATGAGAGTAAAAACAGCGGTACGTTCAGAATCAGGACGGTGCCGGATGCACAGTCCCTACGCGCCGGATACGGCTCAGATCAGTCTGAACGGCGAATGGAAGGTCCGGGTATTTCCGAAGGCGGAAGACGTGCCGGCAGACTGGGCGTCCTGTGAGCCGCAGGATCCCGGTTTAACGCTTGCGGTACCCGGGTGCTTTGAGACCCAGGGAATCGGCACCCCCATCTATACCAATATCGTTTATCCTTTTATCCGCGGCGAAGATCACAGTTTTGAGAAGGAAGTCCTGCCCGGAGTATTTGAACTGAACGCGCCGGACGTGCCGAAAGAAAACCTTACCGTATGCTATTACCGGGATCTCCTGATCCCGGAGAACTGGGACGGTAAGCAGATCCTTCTGAATTTTGAAGGCGTGGAGACTTTCATGATCCTGGCGGTGAACGGCACGATCGCCGGCTTTTCTGAAGACAGCAAGCTGGACGCGGAATTCAATATTACGGAACTTACGCATACCGGGGTGAACCGTCTGGCTGTCCAGGTCCGGTCCTTCAGTGCCGGAAGTTATCTGGAGGATCAGGACTACTGGCATCTCCACGGGATCTACCGTCCGGTCCGTGTATTCGCGAAGGATCCGGCATTCATTCAGGATTTCCAGGTACAGACCAGTTTTGGCGCAAGCCTTCAGGAAGCGTCGCTGGTGCTTCGCGTCTGGCCGAATGAGGAAGCCTCCTGTTTTGGCGCGTATTCGGTCCGGCTGATCCTTTCTGACGCGGAAGGTAATGAAGTGCTGAATCAAATGACCCGCCGGTTTGCGGATTATGTCGGATATCTGGACGCAAAGTATGTGATCCGGGAAAAGTACCAGGTACAGGCTCCTCATTTATGGAGCGCGGAGCGGCCGTATCTTTATAAGCTTCGGCTGGAACTTATGGATACGGACGGAAAGATCCGCGACGTCGCGTCCTGCGCCGTCGGTTTCCGGGAAGTCCGGATCGAAAAAGGTGTGCTTGAAGTCAACCGGAAGCGCCTGATCGTCCGAGGTACGAATCTTCACGAATGCAGCGCGGCGGGCGGGCGTACGGTGGCGCCGGAGGAACTGAGGGAGCAGCTGTATGCCATAAAACGGCTGAATTTCAACGCGGTCCGGACCTGCCATTATCCCAAACAGCATGAGTTTTATGATCTCTGCGATGAGATCGGCCTTTATGTGGTGGATGAAGCCAATATCGAGACGCATGGCTATGAAGGAAACCTCAGTGATGATCCGCTGTGGCTGGACGCGTACATGCAGCGCGGAGTCCGGATGGCGCTCAGGGATAAGAATCATCCTTCGGTGATCATCTGGAGCCTGGGCAATGAGTCCGGCCTTGGCGCGAATCACGCGGCCATCCGCGGATGGCTGAAATTCTATGACGACCGGCCGGTCCAGTATGAATCCGGCGGTTCTCCCAGGGAGACCTCGGACATCAACTGCCCCATGTATCCCGGCCGCGACTGGATCGAGACCTGCATGGAGGAGGATGACCGGCCCCTGATCTGCTGCGAATACATTTACGCGAAGAGCAACAGCAACGGCAACGTGGATGAGTACTGGGACCTGATCCGGCACTACAAGCGTTTCCAGGGCGGCTTCCTCTGGGATTTCATTGACAAGGCGCTCGCCCAGAAGAACGAAAACGGGGATCTGGTATTCCGTTATGCCGGCGCCTTTGGCGAACGGCTGAAGGACCGCTGCCCGGACATGTGCCTGAACGGCATTGTATTCGCGGACGTTAAGGAAAAGCCGGCGGCTGAAGAACTGCTGGTGGATCAGGCGCCTGTCAGTCTGAAGTATACCAGCTGGCACGGCCTGTACGCCGCGTACCGGATCACGAATGAATACACGGATACCGATTTCAGCGAGCTTCAGCTCAGCTGGGAGCTTCTTTGCGACGGCGAAGTGGAAGAAAACGGCATATATGAGGACTTCCGCCTGGCGCCCGGGGAAACCTGCGTGCTTCCTTTACCATATACCCGGGAAAAGGTGTATGGTGAAGCGTTCGTAAATATCTATGTGAGACAGAAGCAGGATACCCCGTGGGCAAAGGCCGGGCACCTGATCTATAAAGCGCAGATCCCCGCGGAAGGCAGCAGCGTCTGGTACGAAGGATCACCGGAACCGGAAGCAGACGCGGATGTCCGCGTCCGGATGAAGGGCAGCGCGCCTTTAGGGTCCCGGGTGGAAGTGGTGCTGGATCCGGATGCTCCGGGAATACAGGAGATCCTTTCTTACGGTAAGACGGTATTCTGTGATCTTAAGGACCGTGTATACCGCGCGCCTACGGGAATTGATGAAGGACAGGACGAGAACTGCTATCATGCGGAGTGGCTGAGGGACGGTCTGAATGATCCGCAGCCGGTGATGATCAGCCGCGGGATCACAGAGATCTCCGGAGCCGTGATGATCCGGGAGTGTGTCCAGATGTGCGGCGGGAAGATCAGCGTGGACCGGGAGTATGTGATCTCCGGGCAGGGCGTCAGTGTCCGCAGCACTGTGGTAAACAGCGCGGATACGGAGACGCTTCCGAGGATCGGCCTCGGGCTTACGCTTCCGAAGGAACAGCAGTACGTCCGCTGGTACGGCCGCGGGCCTCATGAGAATTATCCGGACAGAAAGAAGAGCGCTCTGGTGGGCATTTACGAGACGACGGTTCCCGAGATGCATGTACCTTATGTGCGGCCGTGTGAATGCGGGGGAAGAGAAGACGTTCGTTTCCTGGAGATCAGCGACGGAAATGGCAGAGGCATCCGGGTCACCGCAGACCGCCTGTTCCATTTCTCCGCGCTTCCCTGGTCCGTGGAAGAATATGCCAAAGCGGACTATCAGGAAGATCTTCCAAAAAGCAGCGCCGTGCACCTCTGCCTGGACGGTTATCACGCGGGTCTTGGCGGAGATACCGGCTGGACCAAAAATATCCATCCGGAATACCGGATCACGCGGGGGATCTATCCATACAGATTTGAATTGAAATTCATGTAATACCGGGAGAAGAAAGCAAAAAGAAAGCCGCAGATCCTGCTGCGGCTTTCTTTTTGTCAGGTCCTTTATTGCCAGAAGAAACTTTTGAAAACGGGAAGGGTGTCGGTAAACGCGAGGCTGATCCGGTCGATCTCTGCGTAGTCTTCGGCGGAGATCTCGAAATCGCAGGCCTTCACATTATCCAGAACCTGCGCGTCTGACTTGGCGCCCACGATAGGCGCTGTAATGGCCGGATTCTGCATGCACATGCGGATCGCCAGCTGGGCCAGCGTAACGCCGTATTTATCCGCGTAAGGACGAAGGGCGTCCACGACGTCAATGGCGTTGTTGAAATAGGGCTGCTGGAACAGAGAAGCATGGCTTCTGCCGTCGTTTACGTCGAACTGGCGGTTTTTCGGGAACTTGCCGGTGAGAATGCCCTGAGCCAGAGGAGAATAGTTGATGACACCGATGTTGTGTTCCTTTGCGTATTTCAGACTGTCGTTATCCTGATAGCGCCACAGCAGGCTCCAGCAGGGCTGGATCACGTCTACTTCACCGTACTGTTCCGCTTCTTTGATCTGTTCGGTGCTGAAATTGGAAAGACCGATGCAGCGGATCTTCCCGCTGTTCTTCAGCTTCATCAGCTCTTCCATCGTATCTCCGATGGGATCGCCCTTATCTGACGGCCAGTGGATGAAATAGATGTCGATGTAATCTGTGGAAAGATCCCGGAGGCTTTTCTCACAGGAGGGGCGGACGTTTTCACGGGCCAGAAGAGAACGGGGCAGCTTGGTGCTGATCACCACGTCCCTGCGGTCCATGCCGCGGATCACTTCCGCTACAAGATTTTCTGAATGACCGTGACCGTACGCAGGCGCCGTATCAAGCGTATTGATCCCATGTTCGATGGCGCTCCTGATGGCTGCGATGGACATGGCATCCTCAGCGCCGGTAAAATAGGTTCCGCCGATCGCCCAGCATCCGAATACTTCTTCTGAGATGCTGACGCCGCTGTTCTTCAGCAAAAAATGTTTCATAGTGATCTCCTTGGCTGGTGACGGACTTGCCACACTTTGATATAATCTAGTATGATTATATCAGACGTTCT
Source organism: uncultured Eubacteriales bacterium (assembly GCA_902803485.1). Lineage (GTDB taxonomy): Bacteria > Bacillota > Clostridia > Lachnospirales > Lachnospiraceae > UBA1267. The sequence goes on from CADCQD010000329.1 coordinate 5,626, forward strand.
GATTTTGACAAATAAAAAAAGCTCAGCGGATTTGATGTGATTTTGGTTAAAATATACAAATTTCATTGGTGGAATCGTAGAGAGACAGAAAGGGAGCGCCGGAGGATACGTCCGGTATGCGGGGAACTGAAAATGGGGAATGTTACAGAAATTGTTGATATAAATGCGCCGGAACTCAGCGTTTACGCGCGCCTTACTGAAGCGGAGCTGATGCATCTTTATGAACCGAAAAAAGAGGGCCTGTTCATTGCGGAAAGTCCGAATGTGGCGATGCGGGCGCTGGATGCGGGATATGAACCGGTGTCGCTGCTGCTGGAACGAAAACACATCGAAGGACAGGCCGGGGAACTGATCCGCCGCGCCGGGGACGTCCCGGTCTATACGGCGCCGCTTTCCGTTCTGAAGGAGCTGACCGGTTTTGAACTGACCCGGGGGATCCTGATGGCGATGAAACGGCGGCCGCTGCCTGCCCCGGGAACGCTTCTTTCAGGCGCGCGCCGCGTGGCGGTGCTGGAACGGATCATGAACCCGACGAACCTGGGCGCCGTATTCCGGAGCGCCGCGGCTTTTAACATAGACGCGGTGCTTCTGACGGAGGGCTCCAGCGATCCTTTGTACCGGCGCGCCGCCAGGGTCAGCATGGGGACCGTATTCCAGATCCCCTGGACCTTTATCCGGGACGCGGATGAGGTGCGGCAGTACGGCTTTCAGACAGCGGCGATGGCTCTCAGAAAGGACGCGCTGGACATCGGCGATCCCCGGCTGAAGACTGTGGAGAAACTGGCCATTGTCCTTGGTACTGAGGGAGACGGGCTGCTGAAGGAAACCATCCA
>CADCQD010000330.1 GCA_902803485.1 uncultured Eubacteriales bacterium
CTCTCGGATGCGAACCGAACGCTCTCCCAGCTGAGCTACGCCCCCAGAGTATGGCTCTCAAGCCAACATGGGAATTATACTACAAGGTAAAGGGAAGGTCAAGGCTTTTCTTGCACAGATACGCAAATCTTTTTCATCTTTTCTTTGCGGCCGGCAAAGTGAAGATATGAGATCCGCTTTTTGCGTTTTGCACGGTTCACGACATTGAAAATTGTGCAGTTTTACTAATTCTGAGGTTTTGCCAATCTTTAACTTTGTATTTTATCACGGATTGTGTTATACTATCCGCAAGGAGTCATTATTGTTGAAATCAGCGCTGTGCGCTGACCGGGGATCTGGGCCATACCCGGCACCGGCCGTTCCCTGAAAGAACATTAATGAAGAAAAAAATATCAAGGAGGCGTGTGCAGTCTGATCTATCCGCCGGGGAGGATCTGATTACACTATATAAAATGAAGAAGTTTTTATGTGCAGTTCTGAGTTTGCTTCTTGTTGTATGTGTATGTGCCGGGTGCTCTCTTAAGCAAACGCTCGAGGATTATAACGTCAACAGGGATACCGTGAAGGATGTCGTTTACACAGTAAAGAATCCCATTGATGTAGACGCGGCGTTTGACAGCGACTTTGAATCAGCGGAGTTTGATATCAGTCTGGCAAACCGTGACGGCGGTGAGACCACATATACCATTGACGCGGATCTGACGCCTGTGAAAGCAGCTTTGGAGCAGATCCCCAAAGAGGGTAAATATGATATCAATATCAAGCTGGGTACATTCCTGGATCAGACGTATGAGTTTGATTTCAGTGATTATTCTCTGATCAGGATCAAATAAGCGATATCGATAAAAGTGTTTTCATATGTATAGTGAAAGGGCATCTGCGGCGGCAGATGCCCTTTTCATTCAGAAGCAGGCGATGTTGCTGTCAGTACGGGATTCCGTACCGCCTGCCAGGACACCGTTAGGAAGACGCACGATCATCTGGCCGCGGCCGAAAGAGCCGGTAGTCAGATCAATGCGGATATCATGTCCCATGCGCTGAAGTTCCCTTGCCAGATTCGGATCGAAGCGGGATTCCACAGTCACACTGCCGTCCCTCATCCACTGGAACCGCGGCGCGTCCAGCGCCTGCTGCGGATCCATATGGAAGTCAATGAAGTTCATTGCCACCTGTACGTGACCCTGGGGCTGCATATAACCGCCCATGACGCCGAAGGGACCCACCGGGAGGCCATCCTTCATCAGGAATCCGGGGATGATGGTGTGATAGGTCCTCTTTCCCGGCCGGAGGTAATTAGCGGCATTCGGATCCAGCGAGAAATCCGCGCCCCGGTTCTGAAGCGCGATCCCGGTATCCGGGATCACGATACCGGATCCGAAGCCCATGTAATTGGACTGGATATAGGAGATCATATTTCCTTCCGCATCTGCGGCGCATAAGTAAACAGTACCGCTCTTTGGAGGGATCTTATGTGTGTAGACCTGGGCACGGTCCGTCATTTCCTGCGCCCGGGCCGCGCCGTATTCCGGCAGCAACAGTCGTTTGTAATCCAATGGCTTGTCTTTTGGATCTGTAACATAGGCAAACGCGTCCGCAAAGGCTATTTTTAGCGCTTCGATCTGACGGTGCAGGGTCTCCTTGCAGTCTTTTTCATTGAAGCCGAACTCCTTCAGGATATTCAGCGCCATTAAGGCAACGATTCCCTGGCCATTGGGCGGGATCTCGCAGACTTCATAGCCCCGGTAGTTGACCCGGAGCGGTTCGACCCATTCCGCTTCATAGGCAGCCAGGTCTTCATAACGAAGGAAACCTCCGAACCGCCGGCTTTCCGCGTCGATTTTCTGCGCCAGTTCGCCGGTATACAGAGCGTCCGTCTCTGTATCCGCCAAAAGCTGCAATGTATTTGCGTGATGCGGAAGCTTTACCAGATCTCCAAACGCCGGAACTTTTCCGTCCGGCGCAAAAGTGTCGAACCAGGCTTGAAAGCAGGACGCAGCGAGCCGTTTTTTATAAATACTATACGCGCGCTGCCAGCCGGATGCTTCATTAGGGGAAATCGCGTAACCATCCTTTGCGTAATGAATGGCGGGCTGCAGGTTTTCCCGGACACTGCGCTTTCCAAAGCGTTTTGTTAATTCTTTCCAGGCTTTCACTGCGCCCGGGACAGTGACAGGGCCCCAGCCATAAGTCGGCATAGCTCCGTTCACATCCATACCGGCGTTTTTAATGGCTTCTGCGGACGCGAGCATCGGCGCGGGGCCGCTGGAATTCAGTCCGTAAAGCTTCTGATCTTTTTCAGACCAGAGAATAGCAAATGCATCTGCGCCAAGGCCGTTGTCCGTAGGTTCCGTGACAGTCAGCGCTGCTGCCGCAGCCACCGCGGCATCGATGGCATTGCCGCCGTTTTTCAGAGCGTCCAGACCCGCAGCGGAAGCCATCGGGACAGAGCAGTTCACCATGCCGCCCGCTGCGTAAATTGGGAAGCGCTGGGAGGGGTATTTTTGAGCAAGCGGATCAAATACAGGTATCATAAAGTCTCCTCTCTGTAAGTCATAAGCATTTCTTTGTGAAGGCATCGGAATCATTCGTCACTCAGTAAATAAAATGTGGAAATGGTGTTCCCGGGGACTTCAAAACGGACGACCTTTCCATGGATCCGGAACGCGTAGGAAGCATCTTTGGCATGCTTATTCAGGATCACGACTGCAATGGAACCGTCAATGTTTTTTGCGGCGGTGACGTCGACCTGGTCGTCGCAGCGGGAGAAAGCGATGCGTTTCGCGCCCGGCAGGATATACCTGGAGAAGTGTCCGATGTAGTCAAAAGTCAGAAGCTTCCGGTATGTGCCGTCTGGATTCACGCAGACCGGCGCGCCGAAGCCCATGGGGACATGGCGCGGACCGCCGTCTTTATCCACGCACAGATTCCAGTCGATCCAGCCGTTCATGCCGTGATTCAGGTTGCCGATGATGTCATGCGCGTATGCAGCCGCATCCGCAAGATCCACCTCAGCCACACTGGGCGCGCCGGGGAAATGAATGCCCATGCCGGTTTTCCCGGGAGCGTGAAGCGCGCAGCATTCGGTGAGGATCAGCTTCATATCCGGGTAAAGATCCCGGGCAATACCCAGGGCTTCGAAGTGGTCTCCGGAATACCAGTGGAAAGCAATACCCTCGACCATTTCTCTGGTCTCATCATCAATGATGCCGGCGGTGAATTCCGTCACCCGCTCTTTATTGTGATCCCAGATATAAAGTCCGACTTTTTCCAGAAGTCCTGCTTCCTTAAAAACAGGATAGAGGTAGTCGCGGAGGAATTCCTTCTGAGCCTCCGGCGTCCAGACGCAGCTGTCCCAGTTTGTGGCGGCAATGGATTCATTCTGCAGGGTCATCATGGTGACAGGTACGCCTTCATCCAGATAAGCCTGAATGTATTTCGCAAGATACCGTGCCCAGTCTCCATAATGCTCTTTCTTCAAACTGCCGCCATTACAGCGGGAAGGATGGTCATAATCTACATTTTCCGGCTTTCCCGGCTGTTCGCCATAAACGGCGCCGTCATTTTTTGGCGGCTCCGGCGGTGTTTTCCACTGCCAGGGCGGAGACCAGGGAGACAGAAGAACAGAGAAGGGAAGCACGGTCATGGCCATGGCTTCCTTCAGCAGGGGCAGCATATATTTACGGTCCCGGTCAATTGTAAAGGAGGTAAGATC
>CADCQD010000331.1 GCA_902803485.1 uncultured Eubacteriales bacterium
ACGCAGCGACTCGTTCAATCCGGAGATCCCCTGCCGGACGTTCTGTCCCAGCATGTTTCCGAATTTAATGTAGGAATGCAGGCCGCAACGTTTTCCGTACGCGGCATAGGCCTGGTCTTCAGAGGTCCCGCTTTTGATCTCGTAAGATGTGATCTTCATTTCTTCATACGCGTATTCCGGTTTTCTCAGGCCGTTTTTCACGCTTTCCTCATAGTCCCTGACGACGCGCATCCAGGCTCCGTAGATACTCATGCCCGCGCTGATCAGCGTGCCCAGTTTTGACAGCAGATTCGGGTACGACCGCCGCAGTTCTTCCTCCCTCTTTTTCATCCTGGCTTTCATCTTCTCTTCCGGAAGGAGTGCCAGGCAGAAGGCGAAGACCGCAGCCAGCGCAAGGATGGTATAAGGAGATACTGCTTTTACCTGAAAAGCCACCGTTTGTTTCTCGAACTCCCCGGGAAGCTTCAGAGTTTCTTCTCCCCTGGATCCGGCATCCAGATCCCGGATCATCTCTTCCAGCCGTTCTTTTTCAGAAAGCTCCCGTACCGCTTCATGTTCCACATGTACCCGGAGCGGGTATTCCCTGTTTTCATCACCGAAAACAAGGGTAACGGTAAGCGTGAGATCCGTACCGTTTTCCGGAATCTCTTCTGGAAAGACTGTCCCGTAGCTGCTGAGGATCTCCGGTTTGCTGCTTTTGTACATCACACGGAGACCGTGCCCGCTCTCCTTCCTGAGATCCAGGGACGTTGTTACATGGTCAAATCCGGGATTGCCGTTCAGGATCACAGGAAGCAGTTCCTCATATTCCGTATCAAATACCGCGTCCATGCCGGTGCCTTCGGGCACCCGGCCGGTCACGTGTACGGCGATCTCATCTGTTCCGTGAAGGCCGGTTACAGAAAGAGATTCCGAACGCTCTTCCCCGAATCCCGGGCGTTTCAGCTCGGTCACCGCCGCCCGGCGGGCATCCTTAAGTGCCAGCACAAAGCACCCCGCGCATCCTGCCAGAAGGACCAGAAGGGATACGGCGGCAGTTTCCGCGTTCCTCCTCCGTTTTTCCGCCTTTCCATTTAGGAGCGCCCGTTCCATCTGAAGGATCCCCGGACGCTCGGGACGGACCTTGCGGATCCGGTCATAAAGAAACAGGCCGCCGGACAGAAGGAACCGGGGCAGGCCGCCCTTTTTCTTTCCTTCAGAGAGAAGTTCCTTTTCATAATCTCTGCCGAGGAACAAGCATAAAAGAATGCAGGCTCCCGCGATTCCGCTGACGATCATATCTTCCTCCTCTGTTTCCGCCCTCAGCTGCCGTAAGACCCTTTTTCCGGTTCAGACCTTGATCGAGATGATCCGCTCCGCCCAGTAATAGGCCAGGATGTAAAGCCCCAGGCAGCCGGTCATGATCGCTCTCCCGCTGAAGGAACGGTACATGACAGAAAGCAGTTCGGGAGAGGAAAACCGGATATACAGCAGGATCCCCACCGGCATCACGTTCATGATCTTCTGCTCGTATCTTTTTGCCGCGGTCATTGTCCGGATCTGTTCTTCTGCCGCAAACTGTTCCGAAAGAAGAGACGTGACTGCCGCTACAGATTCGTCCAGTCTTCCCCCGCTCCGTTTTACGATGGTGAAGATCTCTGAAAAGTCCCGGATCTGCTCGATGCCGGACCGCTGCCCGAAATCCCGGAAGGCTTCTTCCGCGGACATGCTGAGGCTCATATGCTTTCCCATCCTGTTCCATTCCGCCACGATATCGCTGTCCGCGCCCCAGACCTCCGCCAGCTCATTCACCGATCCGCGGATCGCGTTCTCGATGGAATAGCCGCTTTTCAGGTAATCCCCCAGGAGAGACGCCCCGGTCAGAAATTCCTTTTTCAGCAGTTCCCGGCGCTGCTCCGCCTGCCGCTTCCGCACCATTTTCAGATAGAAAACAGCTGCGGGAACAATGAGCAGCGGGACCGGAAGCAGCGAATCGTAAAACACATAGGAAAAGAGGGCGAATACACCGGTAAGCGTAAGTAACGCTTTAATCTTTTCCTTCCTGCTGAGGTCCCCCGAAAGGAAGCTGTCCTCCCCTTGCGAGGAGCTTTTCCGTATTTTGAAGACGGAGGTTGCTCTTTTCAAGCGTGCCGATGATCCTGTCTCCATCCATTCCTTCCTCCCTGAATTCATACAGCGGGCGGATCTGCACCTCGCTTTCCGATACGCCGGTGACTTCATAAATGCCCATGACCCGTCTGGAACGGTCCCGAAGGCGCCCGAGGTGCACCAGGATATCGATACCGGAAGCGATCTGCGCCCGGATGGCCGCGAGCGGCAGATCCATATCTCCCATAAGCACCATGGTCTCGATCCGGCTGATCATGTCTTTCGCGCTGTTCGCGTGCCCGGTGGAGATCGATCCGTCGTGACCCGTATTCATCGCCTGAAGCATGTCCAGTGCTTCCGCGGACCGGATCTCGCCTACGATGATCCGGTCCGGACGCATTCTCAGGGCATTCCGTATCAGATCGCGGATAGTCACCTCATACGCGCCTTCCAGATTCGGCGGCCGGGATTCGAGCCGTACGATATTCTTTACGTTCCGGAGCCTGAGCTCCGCGGAGTCTTCAATGGTAATGACCCGCTCCGTATCCGGAATATACTCCGCAAGCGCGCCTAAGAACGTCGTCTTCCCCGCGCCGGTGCCCCCGGAAATAAAGATATTGTACCCGCACCTCACCAGTGTCTCCAGGAATGACGCGGCCTCTTCCGTAACGCTCCCCCACCGGATCAGCTGCTGCATCGAGATCGGCTCCTTCGGAAAACGGCGAATGGTTACAGCCGGGCCGTCCAGCGCGATCGGAGGCAGGACGATATTGACGCGGGAGCCGTCTTCCAGCCGGGCGTCCACCATCGGCGATGCCTCATTGACCCTCCGGTTAATGGCCGCGGCGATCTGCTGGATCACGTCGCCGAGCTTTTCCGGTGTGGTAAAGGTGTCCGGATAGGGTACCAGCCCTCCGCCCTTTTCCACATAGATCTTCTCCGCGCCGTTGACCATGACCTCTGTGACAGCCGCGTCATCCATGGCAATGGAAAGAATATCCAGCCTGCGGAGTCCCGCGAAAATGACCTTCCGGTATTTCAGCCGGTCTCTCCCGCTGAGCTTTCGTTTCTTTCCTTCACTGAAAATGACCTCGTCTATCTTCCGGTAGAGCGCTTCATCCGAGATCTCTTCCGTAAGATCCAGATCCTTTACGACCTCGTCATACAGCATTTTCCTAAGTTCATCCATCAGCCTGTACCCCTGAGCACTGATCTTACGTAATCCCCCAGTTCACTCCACAGCAGCTGTTCAAGATACTGCTTTCCCGAGGAAAACGTCTGATAATTCGGCAGCAGCAGTTCCTCCGTGCGCAGTGCCGCGTTTCCGTCCAGGATGCGGTCGAGCCACCTGCGGTACTCCTGGATCTTCGCATCTGAGATCAGCTCCTTCCTTGCGGGCAGATACAGCTTTCTGCACATGGGGATCAGCGCCTCCGCCAGCCGGTAATCCTGAGACAGGTCCAGGATGACAATGTCATAGGCCCCGGCGCGCTGAAGGTCCGTAATGACCCTTCGGATCACCGCGGGATCTGTCCGGTAGATATCCTCCGGCGCGCATACGGGAGGCACGAGATCCAGGCCGTGGAAGCTTTCCACATATTCCGTAATGCTTTCCCCGGGCCTGCCGGCCTCGTACGCGTACAGAAGATCCGACAGATCCTTCGGGAACTCCTTTTCAAACAGCGCTCCGAATCCGGAACAGGGTTCCAGATTCATATATAGCACATGCTCCTTCTGGGAAAGCAGCTGTCCCAGCGTCAGGCAGAAGCTGGTTTTCAGGCACCGGCCGACGGGCGACGCCACGCCGATATACTTCGCGCGGAACAGCGCGGCAGCGCTGTCCGGCACAGCGTCCTCCCCGTTTTTCAGTCCCTCAAGAAGCTCCGCTTCGATCCCGGAAAGCGCCTGGTACTTAAACACGGTGCGCACTCCGTCGATCACGGGATACCCTTTGACGTCTGTCAGATACAGGACCCGTCCGGTTTTCATTTTCAGAAACTCCGGGTCCGCGGCCTGCCTGTCCATCAGCACCGCGCCTCTGGGATGATCCCGTAAAAACTCCTGCAGATCCTCTTTGTTCGCGAAAGCCTTCAGCTCATAAGGGATCTTCCCTCTGTCCGTAAGCTTTCTGCACAGATTCTCTGAAAAATCCTGGTCTTCTGAATATACTGCGATGATCTCCTGCATGGCTGCCTCCTGTTTCCGTCCCGGAAAGGACGGGCTGTTTCAGATGATGGCGCCATTATAGATAGTCCTTCCCGAATTGTACAGAATCAGACTGCGCGGGTTTTTGCGCGGAACATTCCCAAGGCCCCGTGATCTCTTTCCCCGCGCGTGCTGAAAAAAATTTTTGCTACTTTTTCGAGTACAGGTATGACATCTGTGGTATAATACGAAAGGTGCGCTGGCAAATACGGAACTGTCCGCGCAGTATTTTGAAATGAGGATCCGAACGTGAAAAAGGTGTTTTTCTCAGGACTCGCCGCCATCCTGGCGCTCGCCGGCGTGATGTTCCTGCTTCTTTATAAAAAAGATCCGAAAGATGTTCCATTGACGGATGTGGATCAGATGCTGACCCGGAACTTCTCTGTGGAAGGAATGGAGCCGGCTAAGGACATGCGCTTTAAACGTTCCTATGGCCTGAATTCCGCGGACTATGAGGAAATTCTCTACTATGTGCCGGATAACACGATGAGTGTCAATGAATTTCTGGTGGTGAAATGCTTCGATGAGGCGGATACAACCGATGTTGTTACAGCATGTGAAGAAAGGATCGCGGCGCAGAAACGGTCCTTTGACGGCTACGGAACGAATCAGACGGCGCTTCTGAACCAGGCGGAGCTGTATGTTTCCGGACGGTATGTATGTCTTTTTGTTTCCGAACACGCGGCTGAATGGCTGGCCGCGGTAAAAAAGGTCTGGGGGGAATAAGCGATGGTATTTTCAAGCGTCACCTTCCTCTTTATCTTTTTGCCGGTTACCCTGATCCTGTATTATATCGTCCCGCAGCGCTTCCGGAATCTGGTGCTTCTTCTGATGAGCCTGGTGTTCTATGCCTGGGGCGAACCGGTCTATGTGGTCCTGATGCTTTACAGCATTCTGCTGAATTACGGCATGGGCCGGCTGATGGACAGTGAAAGGCGGCATAAAAAGGGCATCCTGGTATTTACAGTCGTCCTGAACCTGTTTATCCTGGGATTTTTCAAATATTACGGCTTCGTTCTGGAAAACGTCAACGCTGTCACGGGTCTGGATCTTCCCGTCCGGAAGATCTCCCTGCCCATCGGCATTTCGTTCTACACCTTCCAGGCGCTGTCCTATATCATCGATCTGTACCGCGGGAAATTCCGCGCGCAGAAAAACCTGGTCTCCTTCGCCTGCTACATCACGATGTTTCCGCAGCTGATCGCCGGCCCCATCGTCCGGTATGAAAACATCGAAGCGCAGCTGGCCCGCCGCAAGGTGTCACTGGAACGCTTCGGCTTCGGCGCCTTCCGCTTCATCTTCGGCCTCGCGAAAAAAGTACTGCTGGCCAACCTGACCGGCGCCATATTTGACGCCGTGCGCCTTCAGGGCTCCGGCATTTCCACGCTGACCGCGTGGCTGGGCGCCCTGGCCTATACCTTCCAGATCTACTTTGATTTTTCCGGATATTCGGATATGGCCATCGGCCTCGGCCATATGCTGGGCTTCTCTTTCATGGAGAACTTCAATGATCCCTACGCGGCCTCCAGCGTCACGGATTTCTGGCGCAGATGGCACATTTCTCTGGGGACCTGGTTCCGGGAATACGTCTATATCCCCCTGGGAGGAAACCGGGTATCCGTTCCAAAACACGTCCGGAACATCCTGATCGTCTGGGCTCTTACCGGCCTCTGGCACGGCGCGAGCTGGAATTTCGTGATCTGGGGCCTGTATTACGGATTCCTGCTGCTGTTTGATAAGTACGTCTGGCAGAAGCTCCGTGTTCCGGCCTTCATTACAAGGATCCTCACGCTCCTTCTCGTGGTGATCGGCTGGGTGATCTTCTCCGCGGATTCCCTTTCCGGCATCCTTACGACCCTTGCCGCCATGTTCGGTTTCGCGGAAAAAGGCCTGGCGGATCCTGACGCGCTGTACTACCTCCGGACAAACCTGGCCCTTTTCATCGCGGCGGTACTGTTCTGCCTTCCGGTGGTCCGGCGCATCCGGGCGCGGATGATGGAAAATGGTTACCTGCAGGCTGTTTTATATGCATTTTCGCTGGTACTCCTGGTGGTCTGCACCGCGTTCCTGGTCACGCAGAACTATAATCCGTTCCTGTATTTCAGGTTCTGATCGGTCATTAAATATTCAGTATAGGGAGGACAGACATGAAAACCATTAAAGACAAACAGATCCTGGTCGGCGCGGACTTCGCGGGTTTCCCGTTAAAGGAAGCCGTGGTGGCGCATCTGAAGAAAAAGGGCTGGACCGTAACGGACGTAGGCGTCCGGAGCCTGGATGATCAGGATACGGACCTGATGTTCCACCGGATCGGCCTCCGGGTCGGCGCCATGATCAGTGAGGGGGAATTTGAACGCGCGCTGGTCTTCTGCGGCACCGGCATGGGGATCCACATCGCGGCAAGTAAATGCCCGCACGTCATGTCCGGCGTGGTGGAAAGTGTGGCTGCTGCCCGCCGCGCGATTACAGGAAACGGCGTGAATGTGCTCGCCATGGGCGCGTTTTATGTGGCGCCGCAGATGGGTATCGACATCGCGGAAGCCTATTTGAACGGCGAACTCGGGCAGGGCTATGAGAAATGGGAAAACTTCTACGAATATCATAAACTCGCGATCGATGAACTGGATTCCTTCGATTACGAGGCGTATAAAGCGAACGGCTTCCGCCTGAAACATCTTGGGGATGTTTTCCTGCCGGACCAGCCTCTGGATATGTAAATAGCAGGAAAGAATAACGTCATGGTAAATGATTACGGTAAGAACAGGCCGCGGCGCCGGAAAAAGATTCCCGACGCAGCGAAGAAAGAAGGGCTCCGGATCTTTTTCAAACTGGCAGGCGTCCTGTTCATCATTTTTCTCGCGGCGCTGATCGTGATTTTCATCGCGACGCCCAAAAAAACCTACTCCGCGTCTGAAAAACGCATGCTTTCCCAGCGGCCCGCGCTGACTCTGGACAGTCTTGCGAGCGGCAGGTTTATGGACGGGATCGAAGACTACGCGGCGGACCAGTTTCCCTTCCGGGATCTCTGGATGCGGATGAAGACCTCGGTTCTCCGCGCCGCGGGCACAAGAGAATCCCAGGGGGTCTATCTTTTGAAAAACGGCGGCCTCGCGGAACGCTTTGACGCTCCGGATCCCGCGAACTTTACGGAAACCACCGGCGCGGTCCGGGCGTTCTCTGACCGGTATCCCGGAACTTCCATGTATTTCCTTCTGGCGCCTACGGCTGTCTCAGTCTTATCCGATGAACTGCCGGACAATGCCATTACGGAAGATCAGGACGCCTTCATCGATCAGCTGTATGAGGCGCTTTCCGGAAAGGTCACGCCCATTGACGTGCGGCCGGCCTTTTCCGCCGCGGATGACCGGTCCGCTCTCTATTACCGGACCGACCACCACTGGACCACAGACGGCGCGTACCTGGCCTGGAACACCGCAAAGTCCATTATGCAGGCCGGCTCGGAGATCACCTTTACCGGAGGTACGGCCGCAGGCAGGTTCACCGGTTCTCTGGTAAGTAAAAGCGGATTTTTCGTGGATCCCCCGGATGAGATCCGCGTCTTTCTTCCGGACAACGCACCGGAAGACTTCGTTTATACGGTGAATTATCCGGACGAAATGCGGCGTACCGCCTCCGTTTATGATCTTACGGCGCTGGATTCCGACGATCCCTATACCGTCTTTTTCGGGAGCAACCATCCGCTGGTGGAGATCGATACCACCGCGGCATCAGACCGAAAACTCCTGGTGATCAAGGATTCCTACGCGAATTGTTTCGTCCCCTTTATGCTGACGGAGTTTCAGAAGATCGACCTGCTGGACGCCCGGTATTATTATGATAATATCGACGTGCTGATGCAGTCTGAAAATTTTACGGACGTGCTGTTTCTTTATAACGCCAATACCTTTTCTGAAGATACTTCTCTGAAGACCGTACTGATCAACCGCCAGTAACACCAGATGCACAACAAAGTGAAGGCCGCCGGAGTTCCGGCGGCCTTCGTGTTTTATTTATTTACGAGTGCGACGGAGAGCCTCAGTCCGCTGCAGGGGGATATTCATTGCAAAGAAGCCGGTACGGCGGTTCGTCCTCATCGATGGCCGGGAATCTGCCGCAGGGGGGATTGAACCGGTTGTCCGTGTTGTCGTCATTGCACTGGCTGACTTCGCCGATCAGCACCGCGCCGGTACCTTCCTCTACCGCGAAATCATGATACAGCCGCTGCTGGATATGGATACTGTCGCCGGGCTCCAGCTTCACCAGTGTACCCGCGGGTACCACACGGGTCTCGCCGTCCAGATGAACGGTGACCGGAGATTCCTTATCCACTTCCTCATCCGGAAGAGAATTGTATACCCGGATCAGCAGATTGCCGCCGCCGCGGTTAATGATATCCTCTGTCTTGTACCAGTGGAAATGGTTGCACGCGTACTGGCCTTCTTTCAGATAGAGCAGCTTTTCCGCGTATACCTTCGGATACTTGTCCGGCATCTGGCGGTTGCCGTTCCGGATCGTGATCAGGGAGAATCCGATCTTATCGAAATCGCCCATACCGTAGTCCGTGATATCCCAGCCCAGCATGCAGTCGCGGACCTCATCCCATTCATGTCCCTTCGTCTTCCACTCTTCCGGCGTAAATGACAGGAACTTCGGGAGATAACATTTCTGTTCTCTGCACATATCCTCTAGTTCGTGGAGCGCTTTATTGATCTCAGATCTCTTCATATTCAAATCCTCCTTACGGAACGGACAAGTCCGTTTTGCTTTTCGTGGTTTTAGTATACGCATTCTTCTTCGGAAAAGCAATGGGGATCGCTTGAATCCGTGATTTTATTATGATATGATTTTTGAAAACAGCAGTTTGCTCACTACATAAAGAAAAGGAGTACATCATGAAGGTCGCTATACTTGAATCCCTGGGAATTTCAGAAGAAGAATTGCAGGCGCGGAAAGCGCCGTTTGAACAGGAGGGAGTAGAATTCGCCTGCTTCCCGAAGAGCACGGACCCGGCGGTCCTGATCGAGGAGGCAAAGGACGCGGATGCCCTCATTATCGCCAACATGCCCCTGAAGGATGAAGTGATCTCCGCCTGCCCCGCGCTGAAGTTCATTGACGTTGCCTTTACCGGTGTGGACCATGTGGGGCTTTCCGCGGCAAAAGCACAGAATATCAAAGTCTCCAACGCTTCCGGCTATTCCAATGAAGCCGTATCCGAGCTGGCCCTCGGCATGGTGCTTTCCCTGTACCGGAACCTCCGGGCTGTGGAAGACCGCGCACGTACCGGCGGCACCAAGGACGGCCTGGTAGGCTGGGAGATCAAAGGAAAGACGGTGGGCATCGTGGGCCTCGGCAAGATCGGCACCCGTTCCGCGGAGCTGTATCATGTGCTCGGCGCTGATGTCCTGGCATACAGCCGGACAGTCCATAAAGACGCGCCGGACTATGTCCGCCAGGTTTCTCTTAATGAGCTTCTCGCGCAGTCGGATATCGTGATCCTGCACTGCCCGCTGAATGATTCCTCCCGCGGCCTCATCAATAAAGACCGCCTTGCGCTGATGAAACCCTCTTCCATTCTGATCAATGTGGCACGCGGCCCCGTGGTAGTCCGTGAAGACCTGGCGGAAGCCCTGGAAAAAGGGATCATCGCCGGCGCCGGGATCGACGTTTTTGATCTGGAGCCGCCTTTTGCGCCGGAATCTGAACCGCTGGTTTCCGCGCCGGGTACCCTGCTGACGCCCCACGTCGCGTTCGCGACCCATGAATCCATGACCCTCCGGGCAGAGATCGTCTTCGATAACCTGGCCGCGTGGATGAAGGGAGAACAGAAGAATATCATCCTGTAAACGATCAGGCTCAAAACACGCGCCGTAAAAGGCGCGCCATGATACACGCGATGCGGCCGCGAAAGCGGCCGCATCAGTCTTTTTTGATCCGGATCTCCCACTCGCCGTATTCCGGTCCGGCGTTCAGCTCAAAGTCCGGATCAAAACTGTACCCTTCCGGAACTTTGAACAGCTGTACATGATATACATCCGGATCGCCGTCAAAGACAGCCCTTCCGTTTTCATCTGAAGCCACGGGTACGCATACCTGATCCGTACAGAAATTGATATAGGCCTCCTGCACGGGATCCTGATTCTGATCCGTCACATGTATAATATAGGCCTGCGGCGTTTCCGCGTCTTTCTTCTCAGATTTCCCGGAACACGAGGCCGCGGATGCCAGTGCCAGTACCAGTAATATGATGATCATCTTTTTCATGATTCTGTACAGATCCTTTCAGATGTATGACCGGCCTCATGGCGCTTCCCTCCGGGAGGCCTCTGAAAATCACGGACGGATCAGCGCGCCGATCGTATCATTCATATACGCGCGCAGTACGTCCTCCTCTATCGCAAACACAATGACCGTACAATCCGCGTGGATCGCGGACGGAGACAGGCTCCGCGCCATGGCTTCTTCCTCTGTTACAGAGATCTGCCAGCCGCGGCCTTCTTCTGAAACTATGGCTTTGATATGCCCGATCACGCCTCCGGTCCCGTTGATACGCGCTGCCAGCGCGGTCATGGCGGACGCGAGCTGTTCCTTTGCAGCATCGACGCTGTCCGCGTGGACATGTCCCGCAAGCGTACCGATCAGCGCGCCTTCGTGGAAAGAAACATGGATGCCGCCGTGTTCTTCACAGCAGCAGTCCTCTTCGTGGTGGTGGTGATGATGCATGTGCTCTGTCATGATCCGTTCCTCCCGAGGATCCTGTCGAATATGCGGGGATCGATCCTGCCGTTCATGCTTACCGGAAAGATCTCCGTCTCCGGCGAGGAAAAACCTGCCACACTTTCCCGGACAGACGCCAGCGCGTCATCACTGATCAGGTCGGTCTTATTGACAAGCACGGTATCCGCTTCCTCAAGCTGCAGCGGAAGCAGATGTTCCATGGGCTTTAACAGCCTGGGCCAGCGTTTCGCGTCCGCCAGGCAGCAGATCCGGGCGTCAATGCCCAGCGTATCTGCCAGATTCTCTTTGACGTTCCGCGGAAAAGCCATACCGCTTGCTTCCATGATGATCCACTCAGGATCCATATCCTGCATGATGGCCTGCACCGTAAGGGTCAGTTCTCCGGCCATGGTGCAGCACACGCAGCCGGCAAACATCCCGCGCACGTCATAACCCGCGCCGGAAAGCACCCGGTCATCGATCCCGGTCTTACCGATCTCGTTCTCCAGGATCACTGTTTTTTCAATACCCAGCTGGCCGCGCATATACGGGATCAGCTGAAGCAGGAGGCTGGTCTTTCCCGAACCGAGAAACCCGCCGATGATCAGAAACTTCATTCCGTGTACCCGTAGACCTTTCTTCCGTACCAGTGCACCTCATCCCGCATGATATCGTACGCCCGCTTCACCCCGGGGTCGCCGGGAACACCGATGGGGAAACCGGCAAAGGCATAGCCGCCGTAGACGGAGCACTCGTCGATGGTGTTGCGGATATCCTGGCGGAATTCTTCCTCATCAAAATCGGGAT
Source organism: uncultured Eubacteriales bacterium (assembly GCA_902803485.1). GTDB lineage: Bacteria > Bacillota > Clostridia > Lachnospirales > Lachnospiraceae > UBA1267. Next base: position 11,815 of record CADCQD010000331.1, read on the forward strand.
AGTTTTTCGGAATATGCTGTCCCCAGCCCCAGTGGCCGACAAAGGACATCCTTCCCCTGAACTGCTCCTGGCACTTCCGGATGTCATTGCTTTCCTGGAAGGGTTCGGTTACACGGACGCCGAACTGATACATATATTCCAGAAACGGCGTGGTATAGCCGCAATTATGGAACAGCACCGGGACCCCCGCTTCTCTCGCCGGCTCGGAAAGCTTCATGTAGATCGGCAGAAATACCTCTTCATAGATCTCAGGAGAAAAGAACGGCGCGTTTTTCGCGCAGGAATCGTCAACAATATACCAGAAATCCGGACGGAAAACTTCAAAGGCCTTTTTATTATAGGGCATGACGTAGTCCGCCATGGTATTCAGCATGGCGCTGACTTCTTCCGGGTCTTCCATCAGAGCGATGAGCCCGCCCTCAAAACCCATCAGGGCTACCAGCTCCTGGAAAGGGCTGAAATGCGGGCCAAGGGAGAGGCAGCTCTCTGTCCGGTCGATATGCTGAAGGTTTTCCGCATAAGCCCTGTCCAGATCTACAGAAAGCGGTTCCGGGAACTTTATGACTTTGGACCAGTCGGAGATCTCCTCCAGGATGTTGATGCGGGTATCCGGCATCGGGGCCTCTATTCCGACGGAGGGTTTCGCGTAAGGAACGCCCCACATGTCGGTACCGCCCAGATAACTGGTATCCTCAAATAAAGAAACACGGGCGCCCTTCACCGCGCACTCGCCCAGATAAGGATCGCCCATAATGCTGTAAAAGGGAACATAGTAAGGAAACTCTCCCTTCGCCAGCTTCAGAAAATTCTCTTTCGGTGTGACTCTCGCCATAATCTGTACCTCCAGGTGTAAGGGTCAGCTCCTCTTTTTCCGCGCCGCCTGGCACTCACGGCAGTAATTCGGCCAGTGCCGGACGGATGACGGGAAGGAGAACGTCTTCCCGCAGCCCCGGCACGTTCTTGTGATCATTTTGATCGGCCGGTACTTTGCCTTACACTCCTGGCAGTAGTCCGGCCAGTGCTGGACGTCTTCCGGAAGGGTAAACGTCTTTCCGCATTTTTTGCAGGTTCTTGTGATCATCCCCGGCTCCGCCTTTCGCTGTATCTTTGCCGCGGGTCTTGATTCCGGATGATTCCGGGAAAACAGTTTCTTCAGCCAATCAAACATGATCTGTCCTTTCAGTGCCGCGGCTCAGGTTCCGCGGGATGATTCATTCTGAATACGTCAGTCCCAAATTGATCCTTCTGAAAAATTATATCACATGAAACGCGAATACGAAAGGGGGTCCGGCAGTTTCACCGGATCCCCCCATTTCACTGTTTTTTCTTACAGACGGTCTTTCCGTCCCTGACGTTTCTTTGTTATTCCTCGTTCAGGCTGATGATCTCCGAGATCTCAGCGTTCCCGTCCGTGTCTTCATAGATGTATACCAGCGCGTAGTTTGTTTCCGCGCCCGGATAAACCACCGTGGCTTCGCACAGGATGCAGTAGTTCATGCCTGCAACGACCTGTTCCGAAAGA
>CADCQD010000332.1 GCA_902803485.1 uncultured Eubacteriales bacterium
CTCGATGTCGATCATATCCCAGACATCCAGCATCTTCAGGGTGATCCTGAGCTTTCCCTGATCCATGTCTGTGGACAGGGAAGTTTTCTCAATTACGCTTCTTACATTCTGTACCAGCGTGTTCTCCGGCAACTTTACTGTAAATGCCAGGTCGCGGACCGGGAAATGGCCGATCCGCGGCCTTTTTCCGATGCCGTTTATGAGATGCACCAGCATGTGTTTTCCGGAATGATATACAGTGGCCAGAATGCCCGCGGTATTTTGCTCCATTTCAAATTCATTCCCCGGCGTACAGAAGTTCATAAGATTTCTGAGGAACAAATGATGATCTTCCAGATGATAAGCGGGCAGCAGCCGGGACAGTTCGAAGGCCAGGGTGATCACAAAGCCATTTCCAAAGGGATGCAAAAGCGCCTGGGCCAGATCTGTCTTCTCTGCGGAAAGAGACGCCCGTTCCGGAGGCGCGCCCACGGCGTCCATGGGAGCGAAGGGCGGAACCAGGGAAAGCAGTGTTTCCGTGCCATCTGAAGGCCGGAGATACAGGACCTGACCTGCCAGCGGGATAAAGCTGATCCGTTCCAGACCCTTTCTGAGAACCTTGTCCCGGGTCTCGATCCTGAGATACGCCGCGGACAGCGGGGCGCTTTCTTCATATTCCGGAAGACATCCGCAGAGCTCCCGGAGCGGTTCAAAATCTTTCGCAGCCGTCTGCTCCGTGATCAGATGCCCGCCTTCACGTACATATTCCTTCAGCATGAAGAGCAGTTCGTCACTCAGCGGGAAACCGCAGGGAAGCACCATGGCCTCATAGGCTTTCATCCGTTCCAGTGAAAGATGCCAGAGATCCATCAGGTCATACTGGATCTGCATATTGGCAAAGCCCTCCGCAAATCCCGAAGACCTCGCGCTGCCGTCCCAGAGGAGAAGGATCCTGGCCGCGGACACCGCATGCTCCATCAGGTCTTCGCTTTTTTCGATCCTCGCGTCGATCTCTTCCACTGCGTCCAGAAGACGCTTGTCTGTGATCGTGTCCGGGAAACCGGTAACGGAATGCCAGAGATAGGCGTTATTTGCCGGTACCTGGGCCATCCAGAACAGATACTCATCCTTTGGAAGCCCCGTGTGCCGCCAGTCCATGCCGGGGCAGGAGTGAATGATGCCGAAGGGCTTCGGATATCCCGGAACGGCATTCCCAAGCTTCATATTGACGGCCGGTTTCCAGATGGGCGGGATCCGGTCCACGCCTTTGGAAACTTCATCCTGGGCTTCCGTGCAGACGAACTCTGCCGTGGCATAGCGTTCGTCCAGATTATCCGCGAAGGGCCTTCCGTCGGAATTCATACCTGAATAATAGAGGACAAAGGGTACGTCCTCACGTACACTTTTTACTTCCTTCTGCAGATAACCGATGTTGTCCATGAGGCAGCGGGACCGGAAATCCTTCCGCCATTCGGACGGGTCCTCCGGAAGCTCCTCCCCGTACATCTTCCGGTATTTGTTTCTGCACTTCTGGCAATGGCATTCAGGCATGGTGGGATTATTGAAAAAGATCCCGTCCACGTCATACCTGCTTACAGCCTCTTTCATCACAGGACCTGCCACCTCTTCATTCCGGTAGCCGCTGTTGATGCAGGTCGTCATCAGAAAGGTCCACTGGCCCATGCGGTCTTTCCCCTTGAAATAGGGAGTATGATCCGGATGCTGGGTGAACCATTCCGGATGCTGAAGATAGGTGCGGTCTTCCGCCAGAGACCAGTCGAAGCGGAAAATGACTTTGATATTTCTGGCATGGCAGCAGCGGATTAGTTCTCCCAGTAGATCCATATCCTCCGGCAGAAATTCGTTTTTATAATGGAAGGGCACCCCGGTATCATACCAGGCGTAGATGCCGCCGGCATTGACGATGACCACATTGGCGTGCGCTTCTGTTAAGTGCGCGGCGATCCTTTCCGGGTCCATTTTGGGCGTATCCCTGACCTGCAGATTATACTGCAGCGCGCGCATCGGTTTTTCCCACCAGCGTTTTTCCTGATCCATGAAATGCTCCTTTCTGTGGTGATCAAGTACAGGTCTGATAATTCATTATACACTCTAACCGTGATAAAAATGAAGCACTGTTCCGGCTTTTTTTCGGAATCATAGAAATATCCATCCGGTATATGGCTTTCTCTGTGATATTGACAAGCCAAAATGAAAAGATATAGAATGAAGTAACAGGATTTTTGTTCCGGATCAAATAAATGGAGAAACGTCAATGGAAAAACTACCTGAACAGTATCTTGAAATGAAGAAAGAAAACTTCCGCGGTTTTCAGACCTGGAATGTCCGTTCCATTCTTTCCCATGTAGATATGGAAACCGGTTTTGCAGTCAATATATGTCTGAAGGATGCCGCGATGGGCAATTATCTGAAGGAGACCCTGATCGGCCGTTTTGGCAGAGAGGATGAACTGGTGGTTCCGGAAGCCCATGCCTGGGACGGCAGCTATACTTCAGTGAAAGTCAGTTATAATAACATTGTCTTCCGTGTGCAGTCCTGCAAGTCCGGTGAATATCCGCTGGTGCTTCTGGTGACTCCTCTCGGAAAGGAAGAACTTGAGGTTCGTGAAGACCCCTGGAGAGATGATTACAATCAGGCTTTTCAGGAGCGATGCCCTTCTATGCTGGTTCTGGAAAGCGGCATGCTGTGGAACCGCGAAGGCATCCTCAGACGCGTAGGAGATACATTGACCGCATCCACTCCTTTGAAAGAGTATGTGGTCTATTCGAATGGAAAACATGAGGATTATGACGGAAACATTCCGACCCAGACCCCGTATCTGGCAGCACGTTTTGAAAAGACGATCGTGTACTCCGTGAATAAAGAGCTTTCAGTTCCGGAAGCACAGAAGTTAATGGAAGAAGCGGAAAAAGAGTACCGTGCGGATATTGACCGCTTTGCGCCTTTCCAGGAGGATTATGAGGCCATTGTCAGCGTGATGAACTGGGATACCACCTATGATGCCCGGAATGACCGGATCGTTACGCCGGTAAGCCGGCTCTGGTCCATCGGACACGGCGGATATATCATATTCTGCTGGGACAATTTCTTCGCTTCCTTTATGGCGTCCCTGAAGGATAAATTTATCAGCTATTCCAATATCATTGAGATCGCAATGGCGCATACGGAACAGAGCTTTGTGCCAAACCATACGGACGGTACCGGCATGAAGACCGGCGATCGTTCCCAGCCGCCGGTGGGCAGCACCATGCTGTGCGAGGTGTACAGAAGGTACAAGGACCGCTGGCTGGTGGAGTTCCTGTATCCGCTGCTGTTCCGCTGGAATACCTGGTACTATAATAACCGTATGGAAGAAAACGGCGTATTCTGCTGGGGCAGCAACCATTATACGCCGGTCGTTGAGAATTACTGGGAAGTACATGGCATCGGCGAGTTGTACGGCTGCAAGATGGAGTCCGGCCTGGATAATTCGCCCATGTATGACGATATGCCCGTAAAGAAGGTGGATGATATCGTCACAAGGATGGCGCTTGCGGACGTGGGGCTTACGGGGCTTTTCATTATGGATACGAGGTCACTGATCCGCCTTGCGAAACTCTTGGGCAGGGAAGAAGATATTCAGATCCTGAAGATGCGGCAGGAGAAAGCGGAACAGGGGCTGGAATCTCTCTGGGACGATGAATTCGGCTTCTACTGCAACCGCCGGACAGATACCGGAGCCTTCGAGTACCGGATCTCTCCTACGAATTTCTATGCGTTGTTCTCAACGACAGTATCTGCGGAACACAAGGCAAGGATCATGGAGCATTATTATGATCCGGTGGAATTCTACGGAGAATGGATGCTGCCTGCAATTGCCAGAAATGATCCCGCGTTTTCGGACCAGCAGTATTGGCGCGGCCGTGTGTGGGCGCCGATGAATTTCCTGGTGTACATTGCGCTCAGGGATCATCCGGATCTTGAGAAGATGCGGATGGATCTTGTGGAAAAGTCCGAGCATATCCTGATGAAGGAATGGCGGGAGCATCGGCATGTGCACGAGAATTACAACAGTATCACTGGTGAAGGCTGCGACTCTAGAAGCAGCGATAAGTTCTATCACTGGGGCGCATTGCTGGGCGTCATCCACATGATCGAAAACGGCCTGGTCCCTGGTTTTGGGAAAGAACTGGATTGATTGAAGCGCAGCAGCCCGGCTGCTGTCCCGGAGAATGACCACAGGACTGCTTCATTTGTATTGCTGCCGGGCAGGGATCATCTGTCTGCTGCCTGAAAAAGAGTAATATTTTAGATGTTATATAGGAGGCTGTAAATGGAAGGAAAACCGGTACTTGATATTCATGTAACATTTAACCGCGGACCCTCGGTTTCCCTGAAGGGAGAGAACGCGGAGGTCCTGATGATCCCCTTTGACGGCACGGTCAAGGGTGAGATCTTTAACGGTATCGTGGAGCCCTGCGGCGTAGATACCCAGATCCTGAATGCCGTAAAGATCCGGCACATGTCCGCCCGGTATATGCTGACCGGAACAGACTGTGAGGGCAAAGAGGCGCATATTTATGTGGAAAACAACGCCTGGTTCGATGAGTCCGTGGAGAAGGCTCCGGGTCCTTTCCATACCGTACCTACATTCTATACAGACAGCGCGGCTCTGGCAGCGTACCTGCACCGGAACCAGTTCGTGGGTGAAGGCATCGGCGAAGAAGACGGCCTGCACATCAAGTATTACGAGATCAGTCACGGAGAAGAATAATGGAAGAGCGAAACGGCGACTTTTTCATGAATGGGATCCCGGCGGATGACCCGCGCTGCCTGCGCCTTGTGGAGGATCTGAAGGCAAAGGTCCTGGAGACTGGTTTCCTGCCCCTGTTTCAGAATGAAGTGCCCGGTTTTTCTGTGGAAGAGATGACCGCGCCGGAGGGCTGGTTCAGCGACGACCCCCTTCATGATCCCTGGTACTGGCGGACCGTGATCGCCCGGGAGGGAGAGATCGCTTACGGCAAGTTTTTCGGAAACCGGGCCGGCTTTATCTCCCGGGAATGGCTGCCGTACTTTGCGAATTACCGGAGGGACGGATATGATTTCGACGCTCTGTGGGATGATGAAAAAGCCCCCCGCCGCCAGAAACTCATCATGGACCTCTTTACGGAGGATACCGAGCTCTATTCTTTTGAAGTAAAGCAGCGCGCAGGCTTTCATAAGGACGGGGAAAAGAACTTTGAAGGGACCATTACGGCGCTTCAGATGGAACTGTATCTTAGTGTCTGCGATTTCCGCAAACGGAAAAACAAGCAGGGCAGGGAATATGGCTGGGACGTGGCGGTCTACAGCATGCCGGAACACATTTTCGGATATCCGCATGTGACAAGTGCGTACCGGGAAGATCCCGCGGATTCATTTGAAAAGATCCTGAGGCAGGTCAGGAAGTATTATCCGGAAGCAAAGGAAAAGGACATCCTGAAAGTAATAAAGTAGAAAATTGATAATGAAAAAGTGATAAGGTAAAACCGGAAAACTGCTACTCAGAAAAAACACCTCCTGTATCTGCTTTTTGCAGTACAGGAGGTGTTTATCGTGGCGGTCTGCGGCCGCAGCAGGATCCTTACTCGATCAGTCCGTATGCGACTGCCCTTACTCTCAAATGATGATATTCTTCATTATTCGGGAAGGTATTGTGCATGTAGACTGCGGAGAAACCGTCATCCGGGTCGATGGAGGTCCAGGTGCCTGCGGCGCCGGTCCAGCCGAACTCGCCGGGTACGGTATTGGAGCAGCCGGCGGGGTTGACCGTGGTCCGGACACCCAGGCCGTAGCCGTAGCCGTCCAGGTAGGTATTGGTGAAATCCTGCATCTGGTCGTCATTCAGCATATTCCTGCGCATCAGATCGATGGTCTTCTTACCAATGATCCTCTTGCCTTTCCAGACGCCGCCGTTTGCCAGCATCTGGGTGAAGATGGCGTAATCCTTCAGATTGGAGAAGAGGCCTGCGCCGCCGCCTTCATAGACGGCATCCGGCTGATGATTCCGGTCCCTGGCGCCGCCGTCTGAGACGTAGCTGCCGTCTTCCTGGATATTGTACAGTGTGATCATCCGGTCCGCCTGATCGCCGCTGAAGCGGTATCCGGTATTCTTCATGCCCAGAGGCTCAAAGATCTCTTTCTTCAGGAATTCGCCCATAGTCATGCCGCTGGTAACTTCAATCAGCGCAGCCACCATCTCGTGGCCGAAGCCGTAGAGCCAGCGCTTGCCGGGGTCGAAGCGGATGGGCACGCTGCCCATGGCGCGGACGTCGTCCTGCAGCGTATACAGGCCTTTCTCTTCCCGCAGTTTTGCCCGGACCGCATTCATAGCGGCGTCTGTGGGATGCTCGCCCTTCGGTGAAGGATAGGGAAGGCCGCAGCACATATTGAAGCAGTCCCGGACCCGGATGGGGCGGGCAGCAGGACGGGTGGTATAGCCGCCGTTGCCGTTCCATTCCACGACCTGTGTATCCTTATACTCCGGGAAGTAATAGTAGTACGGATCATCCAGCAGGAATTTGCCGCGCTCAAACTGGATCAAAGCAGCGGTACAGACGATGACTTTGGTCATGCTGTAGAGACGGAAGAGCGTGTTCTCGTCTACCTTTCTGCCTTTCTCAATGTCCGCAAGGCCCTTGTAGCCTTCATAGAGCACCTTGCCGTTCTGCATGACGATGCAGCCGCAGCCGGGTACAGTTTCATCCGCGAACTGCGCAAGCAGCGCGTCCAGGTCCTTAACTGTTGACATTTCAAATACCTCCTTCTTGTGTAGAGGCCAGGGGGACGGTTCTCCTGGCTGCTGTGGCCAGGAGAACCGTCCCCCTGGCTGGGTTATATTTCCCGGATCTCCGGGGTCGCGAGGATGCCTTCCTCTGCAATACAATAGTCATAGCACCAGCGGTCTCCGGTGCTTCTCCAGGCGTCCGGCCCGATCCAGGTCTCCTGAAGATCTGAAAGATGGACAGGACCGAAACCGTTTCTGCGGTGTCCGAAGAGTGTCAGCTGAAGCTCATGTTTTCCTGCCGCAGAGGTACAAAGGTCCGCTGTATACGGGGGAAGGAACAGTGACCTGGCTTCTCCGTCATCCAGCTGTACCGTCTGCAGCGCGCCGCGGTAGCGGCTGCTTCGGATACTGATGTTTCCTCCTGCGGTCTCCACAGGGATGTGATATGTGATATTTCCGCCGTAGAAGGGAAGTCCCTGGCTTGTGATGTCCGAGAATCCCAGAGTTTCCGGAAGCTGCGTGATCCGTACCGAACGCCCGTGTACGGATACGCCGAAATTCCCCAGAAGATAGCACCATTCGATGTTGGAGCGTTTTCCAAAGGGGATCGTAAGTTCCAGCAGGTTTTCTCCCCGGGTCAGGCCGGGCAGGTCTACGGTCTTAATATCTTTGTCTACATAATACCCGCGGATCTCGTTCGGAACGTCTGCGCCGTTCCAGCGGATCCTGAGTTTTTCCGCGTCTTCCACTGCCAGCGCCAGTTTCGGCAGGGCGATCTCTGAAAGGATCCTGAACCTGAGTGACACCGTATGGACCGGCGGTTCTTCCGGGACGACCCAGGGCTGCGCCACCGCGTTTTTCCTTCCCGGCCAGCCCAGACTTTCACGGATCACGTTATCCAGCCGGAGGATCTCCTCGCGCGGCGCGAAGGGGCCGTCGTCCAGGGCATATTCTGCCTGGTCCAGAAGCAGCGCGTTGGGTTCGGACAGGGTGAAGCGGACCGTTTCCGGTACCGGAAGGATCTTTCCGAAAGCCTCATCGCTCATAGCGCCAAATGCGTCCGGGGCAGCTTCGGATCCTGCCGCAGGATCCGCCGGAGTCAGCCGGAGCAGCAGGCTGTCATAGTCATACATCCGTTTCCGTATCTCTGTCCATCCGTTTTTCAGTTCGACCGGAATTGAAACGGTTTCTCCTGTCATTGTATCATAAATATCCGCGTTCCAACAGCCCCTGATCCGGATTCTTATGTTTTGATTACGGGAAATGTCTTTATTATAGGGTTCCTTCCCGTGAACGATAAAGAGCCAGCGGTCCGGACCGTCCGCACGGAGCTGGTACAGCAGGTTTTCCGTCAGCATGCCGTTTTTGTCTCTAAGCTCCACCAGGCGGTCAGGCTGAAGCTCTTTTAGGACCGCGCTTCTTAAAGCCGGGATCACCACGGAGCGCGCCGCCAGGGCTTTTGCCCGGTCTGAGGGCTTTGCGTCCACAAGCACCGGCACAGGCTCCAGAAAGACCAGGTGTCCGCCGGCATCCGCAAAGGATTCCAGACGGTCCAGTGTGGAGGAGCGAATGGTTTCAAGACCCGGGACGAGGATGGTGCTGTAGCTCATGCATCCCACCGGGAATACAGCGTCCGTACCGGAGTGCAGTTTTTCCAAAGGACACTGTTCAGGCAGCAGGGATTCGCTGATAAAATCAAAGTCAATGGAACCGAACAGAAGATCTTCCGTCAGTGTCCGGAAATTCCGGTCCAGTTCATCCCGCGTGAGCGCCGTGGACTCCGCAGGTCCCCAGTTAAGCCAGTAGCTTTCCACCGGATGGATCACGCCCACCGCGACCCTCGGCGTTCCGCGGACCATTGCCGTGTTCACCCGGGCAAAGTGGTCTTCGATCCGCCGGTATTCCTTCCACCAGGGGGACTGGTAGAAGATGGACGCCGGATAATCCCGTTTGGCTTCGCCTGCCATGGAGACCCAGGATAGATGCGGGACCCGGAGGGTGACGCCCAAACAGGCCTGCCAGTCGCCGTGCAGCTTATGTCCGCGGAAATCGAAATCCCAGTTGGTCACGCCGTACAGCTCGGACAGCATGCCCTCATAGCCGAACTGGTGGACCGCGGACTGGGCCTGCTTCGCTGTGGTATACTCAAATCTGGCGCAGAGCATATCGATGCCCGGAATATCAAAGCCACGGTAGGCCAGCATGGCCTCGCCCAGCGCAGCCGTCTGGCTTTCCAGGGTCGGCTCCTCCATCATATGCCCGGTCAGCTTCAGGCCGTTTTTCCTGCACCAGCTGCCGATGGTATCCGCGAAGGCGTTGGTGAAGCGCTCGCAGATATGGTCGTGATAATGGTAGCGGATCAGCGAAGGCGCGCCGTCCGCCCGGTCCCAGAACAGCTCCGGGATGCCCCGGATCAGATCCTCCTGATACGTGTTTTTAAAGGTCTCCGGGAGATCGTCTGTCCACGGAAGCGCCACGTCCGTAAGATCATCCGCGAATTTCAGCGTCTGCTTCCGGGTAAACTGCGGTTCGTCTGTAAAAATGGAGGGGACTGTCCGGTCAAATTCATCGGATACGATCTCCCGGTACCGTTCGTGGGTGATCTCGATGAAACGCTGAATGGATCTTTGATCCAGCGTATTGACGTAGGTCTGGTTATTGTACCAGGGTGAAGGCTCGCTCAGTTCCAGATATGCCCACCATTTGGTGTGTTCTGCCGGTTCGTCAGCAGCCAGCAGCCGGGAAGAGACCAGCTTTCCTTCCTCATTCAGTTCGATGTCAAAACCGGCCACAAAGGTTCCTGTTTCCGCGCGGCCGGATGCTGCGCTGGATTCCTCTGTCGTAAGTTTATCCGCGCCGGCGCCATAGGGGACCGGTGTAAACAAAAGATATCTGGCCCGGTATTCTTTATCCTTCGTGACCAGGCCGCCTGCCGCGCCGGAGGGCCAGCGGTCTTCATCATAGAGATAGGCATGCAGGCCTTCTTCGCGGCAATGGTCCACACATGCCCGGATCAGGGACATGTATTCATCGCTGAGATAAGGGGTGCCCATGCCGGTCCGGACGTGCATATGCGCGCCGCCGAAGCCCATTTCCTTCAGGATATCCAGCTGCCGCAGCAGTTCATCCTTATTGAGCCTTGTGTTCCATGCCCAGAACGGCGCGCCGCGGTATTCAGACGTGGGGGAGCGGAACAGCTCCGGATCCAGTCTGTTTTCATCTTTTCTTTTATACAACATAGAAGTGATTCCTTTCTTCGGATCTGCCTAGACCATTTCTTCCGGCCGCACCGCCTCATCAAATTCTTCGCCGCTCATGAAGCCCAGTTTTACGCAGGCGTCCCGAAGCGACAGATCCTGTTCATGTGCCAGTTTTGCGGTTTTTGCCGCGTTTTCATAACCGATCTTCGGACTCAGGGCAGTGACGAGCATCAGCGACCGGTTCAGATTTTCTTTCATCTTTTCCCGGTTGGCGCGGATCCCTGAGACACAGCGCTCTGTAAAGGAGCGGATCCCGTCGGAGAGGAGCTGCACAGACTGCAGGAAGCTGTACGCCGTGACCGGAAGAAAGACGTTCAGTTCAAAATTGCCCTGGCTCGCGGCCATGCTGATGGTCGTGTCATTGCCGATGACCCTCAGCGCTACCATCGTCATCATTTCGCACTGGGTGGGGTTGACCTTTCCGGGCATGATGGAAGAACCGGGCTCGTTTTCCGGGATCGTGATCTCCCCAAGGCCGAGTCTGGGCCCGGAGGCAAGCCAGCGGATGTCATTCGCGATCTTCATCAGATCCGCCGCGAGGCCTTTGATGGCGCCATGGGCGAAAACGATACGGTCCAGGGAAGTCAGCGCGTGGAATTTATTCTCCGCGTCCTTGAAGGGAAGTCCGGTATATCCGGCGATCTTTTCCGCAGTCAGGGACGCGAAGCCATCAGGCGCGTTCAGCCCGGTCCCTACCGCGGTCCCGCCGATGGCAAGCTGCATCAGGGAGTCCAGACCGGAACGGATGTGATCCCGGGAGACGGTAAGCATGGCCCGCCAGCCGGAGATCTCCTGGGAAAAACGGATGGGGACCGCGTCCATGAGATGGGTCCGCCCGGATTTCACCGCGTCCTGATTTTCCATTTCCAGACGCTTCAGAGTTTCCTCAAGAAGAGATACGGAAGGAAGCAGGTCCTTGTGGATCGCGGCTGCGGCAGCCACGGACATTGCCGTGGGGAAAGTGTCATTGGAACTCTGGGAACAGTTCACGTCGTCATTCGGATGCAGCAGTGTCTGCCCTGCCCGGAGATTTGCCGCATAGGCGATCACCTCGTTGACGTTCATATTGGTCTGGGTCCCGCTGCCGGTCTGCCAGACGGAAAGCGGAAACTCCCGGTCCATGGAGCCCTGGAGGATCTCATCGCAGATCTCGCAGATCCGGTCCCGCTTTTCTTCAGTGATCTTATCCGGGAGCAGTGTATGGTTCGTTTCCGCAGCGGCTTTTTTCAGCCACGCGAAAGCCCGGATGATCTCCTTCGGCATTTTTTCAGAGCCGATTGGAAAATTATTCAGACTGCGCTGGGTCTGGGCCCCCCACAGACGGTCCCCGGGCACCTGGACGCTGCCCATGGTATCATGCATGATTCTGTATTTTGCCATTGTGATTCCGCCTTTATAAAGATTTCTTCCTTTACTCTACCATTTCTTTCAGTTGACGTAAACAAAAAAGTATACAGAAATGGAACAAATAGTATAAATATGCATAAAAATGAGAAAATATTCAAAAAGTGCTTTTCTTTTTGAATTTTCTATGTTAAGATACCCGTACATGATCCTGAGAGACGCCGCAGGAATGCGGATATTTTCTCAAAACTGAGAATTCGAAAGGAGATGCCGATGGATCTGAAAGGACGCAGCTTTTTAAGCATTCTTGATTTTACGCCGGAGGAGGTCCGGTATTTGCTGGATCTTTCCCATGACCTGAAGAAAAAGAAAAAAGCGGGCATCGTTGAGCAGCCGCTTCTTGGAAAAAATCTGGTGCTGTTATTTGAAAAAACTTCCACACGTACCAGATGCTCCTTCGAAGTTGCCGCAAAGGATCTGGGTATGGGCGTGACTTTCCTGGATCAGGCGTCTTCCCAGATGGGTAAAAAGGAATCCCTGAAGGATACGGCCAGAGTTCTGGGCCAGATCTTTGACGGCATCGAGTTCAGGGGCTACGCCCAGGAGACGGTGGAAACACTGGCAAAGTACAGCGGTGTACCGGTCTACAACGGCCTGACGGATATCGATCATCCCACCCAGGCGCTGGCGGACGTGATGACGATGGAAGAAAACATCGATAAGCCGTTAAATCAGTGCAAGCTGGTGTTCTGCGGAGACACCCGGAATAATGTGGCTCTGAGCCTCATGTACATTACCGCGAAGCTGGGAATGACGTATGTAGGTTACGGGCCGAAGGAACTGGCGCCGGATCCTGAGATCCTGGCGAAGTGCCGGGAAGCAGGGAAAGAGACCGGAGCCCGGTTTATTATTTCTGATGACGTTTCCTGTCTTCAGGGCGCGGACGTTCTGTATACGGATATCTGGGCATCCATGGGAGAGGAGGACAAGATCCCTGAACGGGTACAGCTGCTGACCCCGTTCAAGGTCACGGGACAGCTGATGGAAGCCACCGGAAATCCGGAATGCATCTTCCTGCACTGCCTGCCCAGCTTCCATGATTTTGAAACGGATATGGCGAAGAAGCAGATGGCTCTGGGCTATGATATCCGCGAGGTCACGGACGAGGTCTTTGAAGGCCCGAACGCGAAGCAGTTTGAGGAAGCGGGAAACCGCATGCATACAATTAAGGCTGTGATCCTTGCGACCCAGCGCTGATAATGATACAATCAACATACTGTAAAGAGGAGAAGATCATGGATAAGAAAAGCATTAAAAAAATCGTACTTGCGTATTCCGGCGGCCTGGACACTTCCGTTATTATTCCGTGGCTGAAGGAGAATTATAATGATCCTGAGATCATCGCGGTTTCCGGCAATGTGGGACAGGCGGATGAACTGGAAGGCCTGGAGGAAAAGGCGCTGAAGACCGGCGCGTCCAAGCTGATCGTCGCGGATCTGGTGGATGAGATGGTGGACGAGATCATCATTCCGTCCTTAAAGATGGACGCGAAATATGAGACGTATCTTCTGGGTACGGCGTTTGCCCGTCCCGTGATCGCGAAAAAGCTGGCGGAGATCGCGCTTGAGGAAGGCGCGGACGCCATCTGCCACGGTGCTACCGGCAAAGGAAACGACCAGGTCCGGTTTGAACTTGCCATTAAGCGTTTCGCTCCGGATATGCACATCATTGCTCCCTGGCGCGAGTGGGATATCAAATCCCGTGATGAAGAGATCGATTACGCGGAAGCGCACAACGTGCCGCTGAAGGTCTCCCGTGAGACCAGCTACAGCAAGGATAAGAACCTCTGGCATCTGAGCCATGAAGGCCTGGATCTGGAAGACCCCGCCAATGAGCCGGATCTGGACAAGCCGGGATTCCTGGAGATGAGCGTATCTCCCTACGCGGCGCCGGATGAGCCCGCGTATGTGACCATCAGTTTTGAAGCCGGCGCGCCTGTGGCTGTGGACGGCGTAAAGATGAAGGCTTCGAAGATCATCGAAAAGCTGAATGAGATCGGCGGCGCCAACGGCATCGGCATCATTGATATCGTAGAGAACCGCCTGGTGGGCATGAAGGACCGCGGCATCTATGAGACGCCCGGCGGCAGCATCCTGTATTTCGCGCATGAGCATCTGGAAATGATCACTGTGGACAAGGACGTGCTCCATCTGAAGCAGAAACTGGCGGTGGATTACGCGGATCTGATCTATAACGGCAAATGGTATTCCCCGTTACAGGAAGCGCTGACCGCGTTTGCGAATGAATCGAATAAATATGTGACCGGCGACGTGAAGCTGAAACTGTACAAAGGCAATATCATTCCTGCGGGAACCACCTCCCCCTATTCTCTGTATTCGGAGAAGCTGGTGACCTTCGGCGAGTCGGATTACGACCAGAAGCAGTCTGAGGGCTTCATCAATCTCTGGGGCCTTCCCACAAAGGTGCAGGCGTACCGGGAACTGGGCAAACTGTAAAGCACAGGATAATCAATTACAGGAGATCTGAATGGCAAAAATGTGGGCAGGCAGGACGGCGGGACTGACGGACCGCGCTGCCGATGATTTTAATTCCTCCATCCGCTTTGACGCGCGGATGTATCGACAGGACATCACCGGAAGCATCGCGCACGCGAAAATGCTGGGCGCACAGGGAATTATAACTGCGGAAGAAGCCGAGGACCTGGTCCTCGGCTTGCAGGGTATTCTGAAGGATATGGATGACGGGACCCTGGTCCCCGACCCGGAGGCAGAGGATATCCACATGTTTGTGGAACAGGTGCTGACGGAGCGGATCGGAAGTACGGGCATGAAGCTTCATACCGCCAGGAGCCGGAACGACCAGGTAGCCCTGGATCTCAGGCTGTACTTACGGGATGAGGCGGCAGGACTTCAGAAAATGCTCCGGGAACTCATGGAGGTCCTGGTGGAGCTCGCGGAGAAGAATCAGGACGCGGTGATGCCGGGTTATACGCATCTTCAGCGGGCGCAGCCCATCCTGTTCAGCCATCATCTTCTGGCTTATGTTGAGATGCTGCTCCGGGACTCGGGCCGGCTTACGGATACGGTCAGCCGGATGAATGTTTCCCCCATTGGCTGCTGCGCTCTGGCGGGGACCACCTTTGACACGGACCGTACCTATGAAGCGGCGCTTCTGGGTTTTGCCGATATCGCGTCAAACAGCCTGGATGGCGTGTCTGACCGGGATTTCTGCCTGGAATTCCTGTCCGCGCTTTCCATCCTGATGATGCACCTCAGCCGTTTCTCAGAGGAACTGGTCCTCTGGAGCAGCTGGGAATTCAAATTTATTGAACTCAGCGACAGTTACACCACCGGCTCTTCCATCATGCCGCAGAAAAAGAATCCGGATATGGCGGAGCTGGTCCGCGGAAAGTGCGGACGGGTCTACGGCGACCTGATGGCGCTCCTCACCACCATGAAGGGGCTGCCGCTGGCATATAA
>CADCQD010000333.1 GCA_902803485.1 uncultured Eubacteriales bacterium
CGACCGCGAAGATCAGAAGACCGACCGGGACATCCCCGACCTTGACCAGATTGCGGAACCAGCCGTTACCGGACGGGTCATTTCCCTGCGGCCAGCTGACCGACTGTGTCTTTGTGAAGACGGAACCCAGACCCTTTGCGATGTTCATGGTCGCCATGGACACGATAAAGGGCGGAACTCCGACAAACGCGACAAGGTACCCGTTGAAGCATCCGAAGCACAGGCCGATCGCAATGCTCATGAGCAGCGAGACGACGACCGGCGCGCCGTAGGTGTTCAGCGTATATCCTGACATCAGCGCGCAGCAGAACATCACCGGACCGATCGAGAAATCGATACCTCCCGTCGCGATGACGAATGTGACGCCGAGCGCAAGAAAACCAAGAAAATACGTGTAGTTCAGAATACTCATGATTCTGTCCATGCTGGCAAATCCCGGAATGATCACAGAGAACACTCCATACATCAGCAGCAGGATCAGAAACAGTATGATCCGGTTAAATCCCAACTTCTTTACAACTGGGTTCTGCTTGATATTTTCCAACGATCTCTCCCTCCTGTCTGCTCCGGCTGCGGTCCGCTCTGAAATCCTTCTCACCCGCGTTCCATGGACCGGGACAATTCCTGCAGCTTTTCCTGTGCACGCGGGTCGGTAAGATAATACTCATCGTGCACCGCCTTTGTCCAGAGTTCCAGTTCCTGTGACATGCCGAGCCGCTTCTCCAGCCCCAGCGTCATCATCCATACTTCCTTACACATCTGCCTTTTCTGATCCGCCGCCCCCGGACCGAGCAGTCCGAAGAGCGTCCTCCTGTACTCAGACCCCGTACAGGTTTTAAAGTACCGCTTCGCGGCATTCCGGATCTCCCAGTACAGTGCTTCCCTTCCTGCTTCGCCGTACGGCTCCGCCTCCGGAAATCCGCTCTTTTCCAGAAACTGCTGTACCTCTTTTCTCCCTGAACGCTTTAAAAACCGGGAGGAACTGTACACCTGGACAAGGTTGACGAACGCCCACAGAAAGCGGTCCACAGACGGCTCGTCCTTTCCTTCCTCCATGTAGCGGAGGGAAAACAGTCTCTGGCGGTATGCATCCGCCCCGTCATCCTCCCCTTCCCGGAGGTTCTCCTGAAGAAGCTGCCACCGCCTCCCGGGGTCGAGCTGCGAATAATACCCGCTCCATATGGGGCTCATCGAATCCATCGGTACGCCCTCCTGCTCCTTTATACCTTCCTGCTATTCGGCGAGAAACACTTCGATCTCAACACCGGCCGGATCAACCAGCAGCATGTTGTGTCTTCCGAGTTTCTCAACATAAGCCGGAGCAGACCGGACAGGCACACCCTTTTCCACGCAGCGCCGGTTCAGTTCCTCAAGGGAATCCGCTTCCAGGCACAGATGCCGGTAAATCCCCGTATCCGTCTCACGGTGCGAGGCGGCCTGTACCTTATTCTCATAATCGATCAGTTCCAGAAGAACTCCCTGCGGCAGCTGGTAATAGGTGAGTGTATGATCCCCCATATCGATGTATCCGCACTGCTCAAGGCCGAAGATCTCCTCGTAGAAGACTTTGGATTCTTCCAGGTTCTTTACATTGACTGTGATATGATTCAGTCCGGTCAGTTTCATCTGAGTGTCTCCTGCCCGCTTGCCAACGGCAGATCAATTCCGCCATCGCCGCTGACAATCGTTCCCGCCTGGCGTTGAAGTGAAAAGCTGTTTCCGAACAGCTCCTTAAGCATGTCCGACGCTGCCGACCACTTCCATCTTCTGCATCACGTACTTCTTCACTTCCTCCATCCCGGGGATCCCGAACTTCTTCGGATCAAAATCCTGCGGATGCTCCGCAAGATGCGCCTTCACCCCGTTCATGAACGCAATGCGCAGGTCGGTCGCATAGTTGACCTTGCAGATTCCCCTGCTCACGCAGTCTCTCACCTGCTCATCCGGAACGCCGGAGGTTCCGTGCAGCACCAGAGGAATCGACACCACCTTCCGGATTGCCGACAGGACTTCCACGTTCACCTTCGGAACGCCCTTGTAGACGCCATGGGCCGTCCCGACGCCGACAGCGAGGGAATCCACTTCCGTGCGTGCCACAAACTCTTTTGCTTCCTCAGGACCGGTATACGGTTTCTCTCCATCCCCGTTCTCCAGGTCATCCTCCTTGCCGCCCACCTTGCCGAGCTCGCCTTCCACCGGCACATCGCCGGCATGGCAGACCTGCGTGACAGACTTTGTCAGCGCGATGTTTTCCTCGAACGGCTTCTTGGATCCGTCGATCATGATCGATGTATATCCGGCCCTGAACGCGGCGCATGCCAGTTCAAAGCTGTTGCCGTGATCCAGATGGCAGACCACAGGGATCTTCGTGCGCTCCGCCGCGGCGCGGACGTTCGCAAAGTAGTAGTCCAGTCCCGCGTACTTCAATGTGCCGGGAGTTGTCTGCATGATGACCGGCGATCCGGTCTCCTCGGCCGCTGCCAGAACAGCCATCACCATCTCCATGTTTTCAACGTTAAATGCGCCGACCGCGTAGCCGTTCTTCTGCGCGTCAAGCAAAAGTTCCTTTGATGTGACCAGCATCTGTTTTTCCTCCGCTGTGATATAGAATCCGTATTCTCATGCATCAGAATGATTCAAGTTTACATTATCATCCCGGCAGCCGTCAATCAGTGACGGCCTCAGACCTCTGTCACCGTTACGTCTTCCCTGATTTTCTCATATACCGACGGATCGAAATCCCCCGTGAGAGGAGACATGGCTGACGCCGCTGAGACCGCGACCGCATAGGCAAGTGCCTGTTCCGGTCCCAGGTTCCGCTCCATGGCAACCGCGAACGCCCCTGTCATGGAATCGCCGCAGCCGACCGTGTTGACCGGTGTCAGCGCCGGCGGTTTCCCGTGAAAGATCCCTTTCTCACAGGCAAGTACGGCTCCTTCCGCTC
>CADCQD010000334.1 GCA_902803485.1 uncultured Eubacteriales bacterium
ATCACTTTAACGTGATAAAGCAGTAAGATGGTAACACGGCAAAGGGGGAATGTCAAGATGTTGAAAACAGGCTCGCCGGTTACCCGCGGTCTGTGCAAGGCGCCTTCGCTCCGACCTCCAAAAGTCTACGCTCAGGAGCCTTGCACAGACCGCGGGTAACCGGCGTGCAGCTTTCTGCTTTTTCTGATGTGCTCAGAATACTTCAGAATTTAATCCTGCCACCTTCTCGATCGCGTTCAGGATATTCTCATAGCCGGTACAGCGGCACAGATGACCCGCGATCAGCTTCCTGAGTTCCTCCCGGGTGTACTTCTTTCCCGTCCCGACGATTTCCACGGCCGTCATGATCAGACCGGGCGTACAGAACCCGCACTGCACGGCGGCTTCATCGATAAATGCCTGCTGGATCGGATTCAGCTCGCCGTTCGGACCTTTCAGACCCTCGGTCGTCAGGATATGCTTGCCGTCCGCCCACATGGTCAGGTACAGGCAGGTATCTACCGCGACGCCATCAATCAGAACGGTGCATGCGCCGCACTCCCCGACGCCGCAGCCCTTTTTCACGGAAGTCAGGTTCAGCTTGTCCCGGAGCGTCTCCAAAAGCATCTCACGCGGATCGACCGCCAGCTCTACTTCACTTCCATTAACCCACATATGTACAATATTCAGCATAACCAGTCACCGCCTTTCTTCGCCAGGAGCCGCCATCCCGGGTGCTTCATGATTCAGGGACCGCCGGATGGCCTCCTTCAGGGAGCGCTTTGCAAGCTCCGAGATCAGCTGGAGACGGAACTCTTTCGACGCTCTCCAGGAAGACCTTGGATTGACTTCATCCAAAACCCCTGTCCCGATCAACTCATAGATTCCCTCGTCGAAGACATCCTTCCCCACAAGCGCAGCCTCGGTTTTCGGGCAGCGAATGGGAGTCGGCGCGGCAACGCCGTATCCGATCCTCGCCTCCTCAATGGTCTTTAACGACTCATCCAGCCTGACCCTCACGCAGCAGCCAAGCGTCGCGATCTCCATTGCAGCACGCTTTCCGTACTTCATGTAACAGCCGGTAAAACCGACATAGTCTTCCGGCCTGATCTCGAAGGCGCAGCACACCTCGTCGTGGCGGCGGACCGTCTTTCCGGGGCCTGTGTAAAACTCCGTCACCGGAACCCTGCGCACACCGTCCACACCCTGCAGAACGACGATCGCGTTCAGAGTCTGCATCGTTGCGGCAGAATCCGCCGATGTCGCGCCGTTGCAGATATTTCCTCCGATTGTTCCCTGGTTCCTGACCTGCGGACCGCCAACGGTATCGACCGCCTCGCCCAGGTAGGGAAGATATTTCTGAATCAGAGGATGATACGTCAGGTCCGTGAAACAGGTCGCGGGAAGGATCTCAAGGGTTCCGTCTGCAAGGACATGCACCCCGTGCAGGGAAGGAATCTCATGGATGCTCACCAGAGTTCCGCCCGCTCCTTTTCCGTCCCGAAGCTTCACGAGCACATCCGTGCCGCCGCTGATAATCTGGGCATCTTCATGCTCACTCAGAAGGCGGACGGCATCTTCTACCGACTTTGCTTCATAATAGCGCTCTATATCAAACATATATTCAACTCCTCAGATAAGACCGGCTTCCTTGAATGCCGCCACCAGTTTCTGCTGTGTCATCGGAATCTCTTTCATGGATACTCCTGTCGCGTGGAGAATCGCGTTCCGGATCGCGGGCGCGACCGGAATCGCCGGCGGCTCGCCGAGGGCCTTGTTGCCATAGGGACCCATCGGATCATCCATCTCCAGAAACTCGACATGGTATTCGGGAACATCCATCGCTGTCGGAATCTTGAAGTCAAGCAGATTCGCGTTCAGGGGACGTCCCTTCTCATTGTACAGAAGCTCTTCCGTCAGCGCATAGCCGATTCCCATCGACATGCCGCCGTGAACCTGCGCTGCCGCCAACGCCGGATTGATCAGATTGCCGCAGTCATGAACATTGATGATCTTCTTGACC
>CADCQD010000335.1 GCA_902803485.1 uncultured Eubacteriales bacterium
CTCCCTGACCGCCCTCATGAGGAATGCGCAGCATTCCGAATGAAGGGTGCTGATCTCATGAGGAATGCGCGGCATTCCGGATGAAGAGGGACTGCTCTCATGAGGAATGCACAGCATTCCGAATAAAGGGGCTGTGTGAAATAAGAAAGGAAAACAACTGATTATGGCTCTTACGAAAACTTCACAAAAGTTCAATTCCTCGATCAATACCTTCACGATCGGAACAGGCGAAAAAACCGTGACCCTGGGAGGCGAAAACGTCCTTCCGTTCTACACCTTTGACGCGCCCATCGAGAATCCGCCGAAGATCGGCGCGGAGATCTCTGACCGCGGCATGGAGAACAATGTGCCCGGGATCCGGGATTATTACGCTGGCGCGGCGGACTTCACCGAACTCGCCCGGCGCGCGTCCGCGATCCCCGGCGTTGATTTCATCGCCTTTTCGCTGGACGCCGCGGATCCCAACGGGGAAGACCGCAGCGTAGAAGAATGTGTGGAAGAATGCCGGCAGGTAGCGGAAGGCACAGATCTCCCGCTGGTGATCATCGGCTGCAAAGGCATCGAGAAGAATGAAGCGCTCTTTGACAAGATCGCGGACGCGCTTTCCGGGAAAAACGTGCTTCTGATGTCCGCAAAGGAAGAAAATTACAAGACCATCGCGGCTTCCGCAGGCCTTGCCTATAATCAGAAGATCGGCGCGGAATCCGCCGTGGACATCAACCTGGCAAAGCAGCTGAACGTGATCATCTCACAGATGGGCGTGAAGCCCCAGAGCATCGCGATGAACGTAGGCGCGGCTGCCGCCGGTTACGGTTTTGAATACGTGGTCTCCACCATGGAGCGCGTAAAGATGGCGGCTCTTTCCCAGAATGACAACATGCTCCAGATGCCCATCGTCACGCCTGTGGCAAGCGAGGCCTGGAACGTGAAGGAGTCTCTGGTTTCCGAAGAAGATATCCCCGAATGGGGCCCGCTGGAAGAAAGAGGCATCGATATGGAGATCGTGACAGCGTCCGCGTGTCTCGCATCCGGTTCCAACGCTGTGATCCTTCGTCATCCCGCATCCATTGCGGCGATCTCCGAAATGATCCGCGCGCTCGTGTAAAGGGAGGTCCGTTATGGCATTAAAAGGTCTTGATATTTTTAAACTTACTCCGAAAACAAACTGCAAACAGTGCGGTGTGCCCACCTGTATGGCCTTCTCCATGAAGGTTGCCCAGGGCTCTCTCCCGCTGGAAAAATGTCCCTTCATTACCGACGAAGTCAAGGATCAGCTTTCAGAAGCTACCGCGCCTCCCATGAAGACCATCAAGGTCGGCGAGCATTCTCTGGGCGGCGAAACGGTGCTGGAGCGCCATGAGAAAACCTTCGTCAGCAAAACGCTTTACGCGATGAAGCTTTCCGCCGCGAATGACGACGCAAAGAACGATGAGCTCCTCGGTAAGGTCGCTGCAGTCGATTATGAGCGTATCGGCGAGCGTATGTACTGCGAGTTTATCTATGTGGAAGCCGCGGACGGAGAAAATGCCCGTTTCCTGGATCTGGTGAAAAAGGCGGCGGCTCTGGACCGGGATCTGATCCTCTCCTGCAAGGATCCGGAACTCGCCAAAGAAGCGCTGGCGCTCTGCGGCGGTAAAAATGTGATCCTGAACGGCGCGGACGCGGTGAATTATGAGGCAATGAATGCCGCGGCATCCGGCGCGAAGGCCGTCCTCGGCGTGACCGGCGCGGATCCGGAGGAATTACATGACACTGTGGCCGCTCTGGAAAAACTGGGGAACAAGAACCTGGTGATCGATACCACCGGCGCGTCTCCGAAGGATGCTTTCCGCAATACCGTGGAAGTCCGGCGCGGCGCCATCAAGGGCGGCGACAGGACCTTCGGCTATCCTTCACTGGTGGACGTGGCCGCGCTTTCCGGCGGTGATGCCCATATGGAGGCTGCGTATGCTTCCCTCTTTACCGCGAAGTACGGCTCCATCGTCGTGCTGACGGAAATGGATTACGCGAAAGCGCTTCCGCTGTATGGCCTCCGCCAGAACATCTTTACGGATCCCCAGAAGCCCATGAAGGTGGATCCGGGCATCTATCCTTTGAACGGCGCGGATGAGAATTCGATCTGCATGATCACCGTAGACTTCGCCCTGACCTATTTCATCGTTTCCGGTGAGATCGAGCGTTCCGGTGTTCCGGTCAATCTTCTGATCAGCGACGCCGGCGGCTATTCCGTGCTTACCGCTTGGGCGGCCGGAAAATTCAGCGCTTCCTCCATTGCCAAATTCATTGAGGAATACCAGATCGAAGACAAGATCAAGAACAGGATCCTCGTTCTTCCCGGCAAGGTTGCCGTCTTAAAGGGCGAGGTCCAGGAAAAACTGCCCAACTGGCAGGTCGTGGTCGGCACGAACGAAGCGGTGGAGATCATCCGCTTCTTAAAAGAGTATCAAGCATAAAGGAGCAAGAATATGTCGAAATTTATCATTATCGGTGAACGTATCCACTGCATTTCCCCCGTGATCCGCGAGGCAATGAATACCATGAATCCCGAACCGATCCTGAAAAGAGCGAAAAAGCAGCTCGAAGCAGGCGCCGATTACCTCGACGTCAATATCGGACCTGCGGAATCCAATGGCGAGACTCTGATGAAATGGGCGGTCCAGCTCCTCCA